>CALCOQ010000158.1 GCA_937897005.1 uncultured euryarchaeote | reverse complement strand
TTTGCCCCAGTGCGGGCGCGCATGGAACAGCCTGGACATGCTTCGGGCCATGAAGCTCGCGAACAGGGAAAAACCAGCGCGTCGTGCCGGCTTCGCGTAGCTGATGAAGCTCAGCGCGTACCAGTCCTGATCAGCGCCGCTGGCCATCGATATCAAAGTGTCATCGGGAAGCACCCGACGCACGCAGATGGGGTAGTGGTGGCAGTACTGATCGTGAAGCCCTGCTAGAGACTCTTGCATACCGAGCTCCTCGATTAGCCGCTGGTTGTCTGCTGACAACGTTGACTCTATTCCGCCAGCAACCTTGATGACTTCTTGGGTAAAATCGAGTGCATCCACCAACCGGTCTCGGGGCACGAACAACTCGATCTCAATGTGGCGAAAGGCCTGATGCCTCATCACCAGCATGGACGAGGAGCGATCAATGACCTTCCAGTTACGAATCAGGAACGCCGGAACGATGCGACGAAAGGCAAACCGGATCAAGCGCCGACTTCGCACCCAGCGTTTCAGAGTCAAAATGAGCAGGTGCATACCATAGTCCATCACTCCCAGCCAGTAGAGCCGGTACAGTCTAGCGAGGCGTGAACGTGGTCGCTCATCCTCACACCGATGCTGGCTGAAATAAGACCAGCGCCAAGGGACGAGATAGAACTGCTGGAGCGGAAATGACGCTTCTGCGTCTAAGGCGTCCGAGAGCCGACGAGACTCGGTGAAATGCTCCTGAATCCTGTACTGTGTGCGGCAGCGAATCTTCACGGACAGAATGATTCCTAGTGAACCCAATGAACAGCGAACTGCCTGCAGAGGTTCTCCGGCGCTCAACTCCTCAATGATCGCCTGGCCAGTGGTAGCGTCATAGCGCGCCAACCGCACCCCCATGACATAGTGCGACATGCTGTGGCGTCCCGAGCCATGAGTCCCGGTGGATATCGCTCCGGCAATGGTCTGTACCGTGATCAGACCTAACGAATGCAGGGTGGCACCGTCGCGATCAAGCTCTTTGAGAAGGCGCTTGATCTGGCATCCGGCCCCTACCATGGCAACAAACTCATCGTCGTCAGGCTGGAGCCGGACGTCGTTCAACCGTCGCAGATCTAACAGCACGTCGTCGCCGAGGATTGCCTCGCTCCAACTATGCAATCTACCGACGGCGCGGATGCGCTGGCCGCGGTGTCTGTCGAGGATCTGTAGGACTTCCTGTTCGTCGGCTGGGGTGTAGGCCTGCGACGGCTTGAGCACCTGGTTGCGGCCGAAGTTCTTGCGTTGCACGCTAAGCGACCACCCAAACGTCTCCTAGCACGTCGCCAGCGCTGCTGGCATGAGTCATGAGAATGGTTTCGAAATCTCGACCATCATCTACAGGAGGAGAGGCCGATTGTCGTTCACTGAATAGGATTTCCAGAAGCGGATAAAGACCCAGAACAAGAATAATTCCTGCCGTCATCCAGAAAGAACCCTGAGGCAAGGAAATGATGACCACGATAGGAGTAGCCAATCCAAACAGATGGAAAGCCCATGGTTCAGGTCTCACAGACCTCGCTGGGGCTGTTCATTCAAGGAGTTCACGCCTTGAGACGGCGTCTACGCAAAGAAAGAAAGATCTCTCCCAACGATCTGCGCTTAGCGAAGATTCCGCTGCGGTACTGTTGTTTTTCCATCAATTCATGCACATATGTATCTAGATAATCGTCCATTCTACCATTTCCCGCCTTCCGGCAGTATACATTGTGTGTCCACTCCTATATGTATCATCGAGTGAAAAGCCACACACTATGGTGTATTTTCAACACCTAGTGTTATTCGGGATACTGCCTAATCGGATACTATTGGCAAGAAAGCATTGGCAGCCTTCTCAGCAGCATTTGCCACATCATCGAGTCTCTGCAATACCCTGTACATGTGCATCGCACCCAATGGATCATCATCACCTTCAGAGAATACAAATGCCGCAGCCTCACGCTCAGCCTCATCTGCTGCATGCTCCAATAGATTGACTTCCTTGATCATTTCAAGAACTGCTGATTGCTCCTTCTTTGAGAATCCGGAATAGGCGAGATCCTTCAACATCTCAACCGTGTCCTCATATTTTCTTACAGTTGAAACCACGCGTTCTGCATGCTCTTCTACCAGTTTTCGAGCGTTTTCGTTGTGATACAAAATTCGGAATGACAATTGCTCGGCGACATTTTGAGCATAATCTGCAATCCTATCTTGACGTGTGATCATGTGAAGGAAAGTCTCACGACTGAATGCCAATCTAACACCAGACATCGAATCTCTCATCGTCGCCTTCAATTCGTCAGCCTTCAATTCTGCAGCTTGTGTTGCCATTATCTCAGCCTCAGGAATCTTCCCAGAGACCGCTATTGTGACTGCATCCAGCATATGGTTGACCGTATCTTCAACCGCTGCTGCATGCTGGTGAAAGAGGTCCAGAAGTCCTCCTCTGTCCTCTCCGACCGGGGTCTCTATCTGGATGATCTTACTCTCATCCTCTTCTATCTCACCCTCTTTCTTCATCACATAAATGACCGATAATATCGCCAATGGAAGGATGATGGCAACATTGGTCGAAGAACCTGCGAACAGGATGTACAGTATTATCGCACCTACTCCTGCCAATGGTAGACTGACAACCCAACTGCCAGCAATCTTGGCGAATACCTTGAAATCAACAGCTGAAGCACCTCCTGCGAGCCCAACTCCAACCACTGCACCTACCAAGGTGTGGGTCGTGGAAATCGGCACAGCGATGAAGGGCATGGAGAAGATGAGCACAGTGGTGGCAGCTCCAAATTCTGCAGCGAAACCTCGAGATGGGGTGATGTGAGTGATCTTCTTACCAATGGTATCCATGACCTTGTAACCCCAAGTTGCAACACCAACGGTGATGCCAATGCCTCCAAGAAGCAACAACCCGATCGGCACTTCGACCTTGTCTGCAGACAAGGTGCCGGTTGGTGAAGTGGAAATATCCCATATTGCGGCCATAGGACCAATGGCATTTGCCACGTCATTGGCACCATGAGCGAATGCAACATAGCACGCAGTGATTATCTGCAGCCAGATGAAAACTCTCTCCATGCCGGCGTATCCTTCCTCCTTGAACTCATACCTACGCAATGCAGCACGCATGAGAAGGCTGGCGATGATACCTATGAAACAAGCAACCAATATACTGTTGAGAGGAATCCACGCTGTCTCCGATAATGGATTCCAGGTTCCGTTCTCAGCTTCGGGTAACCATTTTCCTGAATCGATGATTCCTCTGCTGTCCAGATTCTTGAAAAAGCCCTTGAGGGCCTTGAATTGCAAAGCCAATCCAAGCACAGCGAAGGTCGGAAATGCCAGAATCGGAGCGAGTGACCTCGTCCTCTTTAGTGGGTCATCATGCTCCATGATCAATTTCTTGATGGCATAGAAGGTTAGGAAAGCAAGAACCGCTCCAAGTAATGGAGAAATGATCCAACTCAATACAATCTCAGTCACTTTTCCCCAATTGACTGACGAAGGTTGTATGAAGAGTCCAACCCCAATAACACCTCCAACAATACTGTGAGTGGTTGAAACAGGTAATCCCATCTTGGTGGCGACGGTCAACCAGATTGCTGCGGCAAGAAGAGCAGCCATGAAACCATACATCAATTTCTGACTCAATTCTCTGCTGAAATCCTGCCCTCCAAAATCCAAGACCCCTTTGCGGATGGTATCAGTGACGTGTCCACCGAAAAAGACCGCTCCACAGAATTCGAAGACTGCTGCAACCAATATCGCTCTCTTGAGAGTCAGTGCACCGCTGCCGACGCTGGTTCCCATGGCATTGGCTACATCATTGGCACCGATATTCCAGGCCATGTATGCGGCAATCCCGAGAGATGCCAGGATGACCAGATCCCATTCCCACATGGGCCTATGACAACGCAAACAGTATATCACCTAGATTCTAGGTAAAATATATATTCATATGTATAATGGTTGTTTCATGGCAACCGGACCCGGAAGTATACACACGCGTAGAGTGCAGATGACTGGAGGGGCTACATTCACTGTCAGCATCCCGAAAGAATGGGCAACACACCATTCGATGAAGGCCAAGGACGGCCTCAAGATGGATTGGCGTCCAAGCGGTGCACTTCGTTTGACTCCGGCTCAAGAACGAAAGCCCCAGAGGAAAGAAATAACCCTGGATGTAGACTCAATACCAGTGGCTTCACTGGTCGACCATCTGGTTGCGGCCTATATCGCTTCAGCAAATCGAATAAAACTGGTTTCCGAAGAGGGATTCAGCCGAGAACAGTGGTCCAGAATCAAACGGTTCCTGCGCATCACCACTGGATTTGAGATAATGGATGAGAATGACAGGTTGGTTGAGTTACTCAATATCCTCAATATTGGTGAAATGCCAATTCAATCGAGCCTGAATCGGATGTATCTGCAACTTACATCGATAATACGCGATATTGTCGATGTTCTCTCTGGAGAAGATGAATCACTTCTGGATGATGTCGAAGAACGTGAGCGTGAAATGGATGCGATGCAATTGCTGATTCAACGGCAAGTAGGAGCATTGCTTGAGTCACACAAGGTGGCTACAGAACTTGGAACCGATAGAAGAAGTGCTATCGAGATGGCGAATCTGGCCCGTGTCTTTGAGAGAATGGGAGACCATGCCCAATTGTTCGCCCAGTTGATCACTTCAACAGAAAGAAAACCGAAATTGAACTTTGATGAGGCGCCACTGAACAAACTGGGGATATGGCAATCATCGATCAAAGCCCTGATGATCAATATCCGCACTGAAGACCCTCATGAGATACACGATGCCAGAATGGCATTGAAGGAAGCACAGATCAACCTCTCAGAACATGAGGGTTCGCTTTGGGGAGGAAGGGGCAGTGCCACATCTGTCCTCTACCAATTCAGAGTCTCTGAAACTATCAGAAGACTATGTGCATATGCTCGAGACATGGGAGAGATTCTGCTCAACATCATCGCCAGCAAGAACACCTTACTGAGATGAGGGTTGCTTTCAAGACCAAATGGCTCCTCGCCAAGGCGTTCGAGCCGGCCCCTCTGTGGAATCCGGACTCAGGATGTGAGACTATGGGCATGGATCCTGCACTCAAAGCAAAGCTGCAGAAGCAACGCTACCATATCGTTGGTGAGCACGGTGGTGTCAAGATATGCCACTGGACCAAAGAGAGTCTTCTGAGAGACCGCCAGTGCTACAAAGGCAAGTTCTACGGCATCGAGAGTCACAAGTGTCTACAGATGAGTCCTGTTGTCGACCAATGCAATCTGGCCTGCACATATTGCTGGCGAGAACCTCACATGGACTCACTGGAATTGACGGACCAAGACCCAAAGGAACTGCTCTACGAAAGCGTGCGTGCGCAAAGACGTCTGCTCACCGGATACGGTGGAAACATCGGTGTGACTCCCGAGAAATACATCGAAGCCCAGAATCCCAGACATGTCGCAATTTCACTCAATGGAGAGCCGACTCTTTACACAAAACTCGGAGAATACATCGAACTATGTCACAAACATGGCATGACCACCATGCTGGTGACCAATGGAACATTACCCAAGGCATTGGAGAACCTCGACACCTTGCCAACTCAACTCTATGTCAGTGTTGATGCTCCAAACAAACAGGTGTTCGATAAAATCTGCAAACCGAAGTGGAACAGTGGAGCATGGGAAAAATTCGAGGAGACCATCGACCTCCTTCCCAGTCTTGACACTCGCATCGTCTGTAGACATACTTTGGTCAAGGGTGAGAACATGGCCAAGGAACATATCCCGCAATATGCTGCTCTGGACAACCGGGCTGACCCTGATTTCATCGAATGCAAGGGCTATGTATTCGTCGGACACAGCAGAGAGGTGATGTCGATCGACAACATGCCAAGCCACGATGACGTTCTCGAATTCAGTGAGGAATTAGCTCCGATGGTAGGACGCAAGGTGCTTGACGACTCCCGCCCCAGTCGCGTGGCATTGGTCGGTAAGGAGATCATACCCATTCCCATTCCCGAAAGAGAGATGGAATTCCCGAAGGACCTTGGAATCGCCCCCCCAGTGAAACACCTGCCACTCGTATGATATCAACAACCTGTGATAGCAGCGTTTGAAATGCAGCGTATGCTGGCGAAGACATGGTGCGCAATGTTCTCATCGCCAGAGGTGGAGCGGTTGGCTCTGCCTCGGGTCTTGGACGCGCGCATCGTGACCTGTTGACGGCACTGGATACCGATTGCATCAAAGGTTATGCTGTCGGGGGTGTTATTGAACACGAACTAGGTGGTAATCCTGCTACTCGAATCAATAGACGCTGGCGTTCAAATCCTGCCAGAGTCAAGCGAACATTACCTCTAATGGACATGCTCCATATCAGCGACCAGGAACAGGCTCATCTGGTTCCTGAGAATTGCCCCGTTCCAGTCTCAATCACCGTCCATGACCTCTTTCATCTGTATCCAAGAGTCGTCGATGGGATAGAGGTTGGAGACCAGAAACCTGGACCGGTCAGGCGTAAAGATATCACCAAACTGAAGGCAGGTTTGAATCGAGCCGACCTACTGATATGTGATTCAAAGACGACATTACTTGAGGTTGAGGAACATTTTCCCGATATTGCCAGCACCTGTGTCCCGCTGGGACTTGACCTTTCTGACAGACATCCAGTTGAAAATCCAATGAATGCGCCCGCATGGATGAATGAAGAAGGTAAACATCTGCTCGTGGTTGGTTCAGAGGAACCTCGCAAGAGACTTGATTTCGCCATTCAATCCTGCAAGGACCTGAAGGGTGTCATTCTACACAAGATCGGGGCAGAATCAGATTCAGATGCTGAAAGATACCTCAAAGCACTGGCCGCAACCCATGGTATCGATATGCGATGGAGAGGAAGAGTGTCTGAAATGGACCTCATCGCAGCGTGGCAGCATGCGGATGCACTACTGTTCCCAAGCATCGCGGAGGGATTTGGATACCCCCCGCTTGAAGCGATGGCAGGAGGCTGCAGAGCATTGGTGGCAGATGCAGGTTCGGCCAATGAGATTCCTCCCGCATCCTACCTACAACCTATCGATGATCCCCAAGTATGGAAACGAGCCATCAAGAACTTACCAACAGGTCGCTGCCAAGAATCTCTCAAGAGGGCCGAACAGTTCTCTAAGGAAGCCTATTGCAGGAATATGGCCAAGGCCTGGGATTCAATGTTCTGAATCACTCTGGTGGCATGGGTGGAGCATAGCCTCGTTCCTTGGCCTCTGCCACCAGTGCGACATCCGAATCCACCATCATCTGAACCAAACCGGTGAATGTGATACTGGGTTTCCAACCCAAAGTGGCCTCTGCCTTGTCGTATTTTCCGATCAGTAGCTCCACTTCAGCCGGACGGAAGAACTTGGGATTGGTACGTACTCGCACCACTCCATTCTGATCCTTTGCGATTCTGTCAACTCCTTCGCCTTCCCATGTCAATTCCATTCCGACATGGAAAAAGGCCAGATCGATGAATTCCTTCACCGAATGAGTCTCTCCAGTTGCAATGACATAGTCATCTGGTTCATCTTGTTGCAACATTCGCCATTGCATCTCGACATAGTCGCCAGCGTAACCCCAATCTCGCTTGGCATCCACATTTCCAATCGATAGATACTCATCGAAGCCTGCAGCGATTCTAGCAGCGGTCATGGTCACCTTTCGAGTGACGAATTCCAATCCTCGCCGAGGGCTCTCATGATTGAAAAGGATGCCAGTACAAGCATACAATCCATATGACTCACGATAATTTCTGGTTATCTCGAAAGCGAAGACCTTTGCACAGCCATATGGAGAACGAGGATGGAAAGGAGTCATCTCAGTCTGTGGAATCTCACGCACCTCACCGAATTGCTCTGAAGAACCGGCTTGGTAATATCGACAATCAGGTTTGTTGCGCTTCAATGCCTCCAGACAACGCAACGAGCCCATTCCAGTGACATCTGCGGTCATCAAGGGTGAACGCCAGGATTCTGGAACGAAGGATTGCGCC
This sequence comes from uncultured euryarchaeote, assembly GCA_937897005.1. Taxonomy (GTDB): domain Archaea; phylum Thermoplasmatota; class Poseidoniia; order Poseidoniales; family Poseidoniaceae; genus UBA226. The sequence goes on along the minus strand of CALCOQ010000158.1, from coordinate 17,512 downwards.
CCGAGGTTGTAGAATTCATCAGGTTGAACTTCTTTGAACGCATTGTCAATACTCGCCTGATCAGTGAGATCTCCATTGATCAGATGAAAATTCTCATTCGAATTCAGATGATTGATCAAAGACCTTCCTAGAGTCGGTTGACTGGTCCTACGAACCAAACCATAGACCTCGTAACCCTTACTCAACAACAATTCGGAGAGATAGGACCCGTCCTGGCCTGTGACTCCTGTTATCAGAGCGACTTTTCCCTCGGACATGGTGCGTCCACTTCGGTTCCCCTTTTCAATGGAATGACGGGATAACATGGCAGGTTATGCAACCTGACCACGCCGGTTTCATAGGTAGATGGGCGACCTCGCACAAACATGGCCACTGTCGATGAGCGGCTGAAGTTGCTCGTCGTACGCGCTTCGTTCGCTTCTTTGGGGGGTGCGGAACGGGAATTGATGACCGTGTTCAGAGAATGGTCCAAAAGGTGGAATCTGACACTCGCCACATTACAATTCCCAGAGCATGCTCAAGAACTGGTTGATGGACTTGATATCAGGATATTGAAGCCAGAGAAGACCTACACTCCGCCCAGCGGTGCAATGACAGAAATCAGAGGCACAGAATCTAAGGCTGCAACCAAGGAATGGACTGGAATCTCCGGTTTGAGAGAGGCTATTGCATCGGCAGATGTGGTTCACCTCTCAGTTTCTCGTGGAACTCTTGAGATCCTCCCTTTGATTCCTCAAGGCATTGGAATCCATTATCATTGTCTAGAACCTCCACGTTGGTTACATGAGGATGTACTGCACAAGCGGATTGATGGAACATTGAAACGGCCGGGATGGATGACTAGATTCCTGTTTGGAAGGCAACGAAAGAGGGACATCGCTCTGGTCAGAGAACTGCTTTCTCGCTCCGGTACAGCCATCAGTGGGAACAGCCATTGGATTCAATCACAACTTTCTCGAATTTACGGTCTCAAACATGACTCTGGACTGGAAAATGGAGAACCTGCTCCTCGCAAGAATGGGTTATGTGGAGGACCGTCGGTACTGATGCACGTGGTGGACATCTCAGACTGGCCTGAAGAAGAGGAGGATGAGCATGTTTCTTTCCCATCCGTTGCCGACGAATATGTAACGACGGTGGGGCGTATCTCTCATGTCAAAGGAACCTGGGAAACTCTACGTTCTCTGGAAGGGACGGGTATAGGAATGGTACAGATCGGGGGAGGAGATGAAAAAGACAAGAAACTCCTACAAGCAGAAGCGACTAGATTGGGGGTTCCATTGAGATGTATGTCACGATTGGAATTACCACAACTCAGGAAATTGGTGCGCGGAGCAGTAGCGATGGTCTCACATGCTCACGGAGAGCCGTTTGGACTCACACCACTTGAAGCGATGATGGTTGGAACTCCTGCATTATTCGTGGACGATGGTGGATTTCATTACACGATGAGCGGGGCCAACTCAGGTCTGCTTCTGCCTCGCGGAGATGAAAAGGCATGGAAAAAAGCGTACAAAACTGCCAAGGACCCTTCTCTTCGAAAAGAATGGGCAAAGAATGGCCGTTCTCATGTAGTGGGGGGTTTCTCGCTCGTAGTTCAAGCGGACGCTTTGCAAAGATTGCTTGAAGATTGTATGGAACACGCCTGAATAGATTTCAGGAGAGGTCATGAACTGTTCTCGCCTGCATGGGGACATGGAGGATGAGAGATTATCCGAAATGGCTCAGAGCATGGAGCGTAGCCGCATACTTTCCATTGCCGCCAGTGTGAAGAAGATGATCGCTGAAGGAAAGGAGGTCACACCTTTCACTGTAGGAGATTTTTCTCCACTTCACTTCGAGGTGCCGCGAAGATTCGTGGAACTGGCTCATCAGGCACTTGATGATGGGCAGACCAATTATCCTCCAGCAGCAGGGCTGGCCGAATTGAGAATGGCTCTGGCTGAATGGATGAAACAGAGATATGACCTCGATGTGGGTGCTGAAGGTATCATTGTTGGTTCTGGTGCCAGACCCGTCCTGTATGCTTCTTTCAGGTTATTCCTTGAGCCGGGTGATGGGTTCGCATATGGCGTTCCGGCATGGAATAACCACTACTACGTACATCTCAATGATTCAGTCGGAATCCCGCTGGTAGGAAATGTAGAATCACGTTTTCTACCAACCGCAGAACAGGTCGAAGAAGAGGTTCATCGAATCCGTGTCCTAGTGCTGAATTCACCTCTGAACCCTACTGGTACCTGTTTCAGCGCAGAAGAACTCGGCGCCATCTGCGATGTGATTCTCAATGAAAATGCAAAGCGTCAGAAAGATGGTCAAAAACCTGTCATGTTGGTTTATGATCAGGTCTATGCCACGATGACTGCGCCTGATGTCGAACATGTTCATCCAGTTCAGATCAGACCAGAGATGTTCGACTATACCGTCACTTTGGATGCTATCTCAAAATCACTCACTGGAACAGGACTGCGATTGGGGTGGATGGCAATACCACCGTCTCTAGCGGCTCCAGTAGTAGCACTGATAGGACATATGGGGGCTTGGCCTGCCCGGCCGATTCAGGCGGCGGTAGCAGGATTGTTCGAGGACCATGATGAGCTTGATACCTATTTCTCCGACCTTGACAAAAGGATTCACCAGCGTATGGAGATACTGATTCGTAGGTTGTCAGATATGCGACCTCTTGTTGATTTCGTAGAGCCACAAGGAGGCATCTATCTCAGCACCAGATTCAACCTCTTCGACAAGATTGGAGCAGCAACCAATGAAGATATCAGACTGTGGCTACTGAGTGAAGTCGGTATCGCAGTGGTCCCATTCCAAGCCTTTGGACTCGAGGAGGACAGTGGCTGGTTCAGAATCTCGGTTGGCGCAGTCGGATGTGATGAAATCGAAGCGGCAATGGACCGCTTGGAAGCGGCGCTCAAGCACTGACCTTGGGTCTGCTGGAACCACATTCCGGGCACAATAACATCTCTTCCTCAGAATAAGTGAAACCGCAAGCAGGACAGTCATCGACCCGGCGCAGGACCGTATCAACAACCTCGTGAGTAGTAGTATCAACATTGACCAGAGCGAGTTTGCCGGTCTTCAATTCTTCTACCCTGTATGAACCACTACCGCCCATCTGAAGAACGATGTCCGGAGGCAGGTTCAAGGTTCCCAATTCATCCATGAAGATCTCTCTATCTCCTGTTTCAAGGTCTGATATATCCACATCACCACCCCGCTGTGCAACGAATCTTCCGTCCCTCAATTCAAGGATTCTATCGGCGAAATCAGCAACATCTCTACTATGAGTGACGATCAAGAAAGCAACTTCCTTATTCTCATGTAATTCCTTGAAGATGTCGAGTACCTGAACGCTGGTCACTGGGTCCAGAGCACCTGTCGGTTCATCCGCAAGAATCAGTTTGGGTTCAGTGATCAGGGCTCTTGCTATGGCTACTCTCTGTTGCTCTCCACCACTCAACATGGCAGGACGGGCTTTTGCCCTGTGTTCCATGGATAGATCCTTCAACATCTCTCTGGCCTTCGCTTTGGCGATTCGCGGAGCTACACCTTGATGTCTAAGAGGTTGAGCCACATTATCCAATGCTGAAAGATTAGGTAGTAAATTTCCTTCTTGGAAAATGAATGAAACTGTACGTTGCCTCAACTCAACCAATTCCTTTCCAGTCAATCTGGTCATGTTGTTACCTTCCAATGACACGAAACCTGAGGATGGCTTCATCAATCCTCCAAGACATTTCAACAAGGTGGATTTTCCCGAACCTGAGGGGCCAACCACTGCAACTGCCTCACCCTTCTTCACTCTACAATGCAATCCTCGAAGAGCGACCACATTCCCATCTTCAGCCTTTGATTCATAGATGTGATAGAGGTAATCAGCCACCAGAATATCCTCCACAGCCATCGTCACTCCCCCTTCAGAACCATGGAAAGGTCCGCCTTCAATGCTCTACGAGTGGTGAAGAAGAGTGCAACCACCACAACCAGCATCACGGTTCCATTGACCAACAACAATTCCCACCAAGGCCAGATCAATTCTCGATTTATCGGAGTGTTGGTGCCTCCAAATATCTGGAAGATGAATCCGAATATTGCAAAGAATCCATTGAATGCTCTAGAGATTCCAACACCTAGAATCACACCTAGTACCATGCTGACCAGAACAATGGATAGAATCTCGAACAATATCAATCTGATGACCTGATTCGGGCTTGCTCCAATGGCCTGTAGAATGGCAAGATCCTTCTTTTTCTGGCTCAATACCAATGAGAGAAAGACGAATGCAGAAGCGATACTGGCCATCGATGCAACAACGAACTGTAGACTCAACAATCCTGGAGTTCCGAATATCAATCCACCGTTACGTTCCACATCTCTATGGGTACTCGACCAATCAGCCACACTGGATACTCTGGAATCGGCTTCCAGAGCCGCACGGACCTTGCGGAGCACCTCGCCATCTTCCTCATCAGCAAGACTTCCCAGATTGATGAACCACTTTGTCTGATTCAATGATTCTGCTGCATCTTCACCTACCAATTGTCTCCAGGTGGTTTCTCCGATGATCAATGCTTGACTGGCTTCAGCAGAAGAAAGTCCGGGAACCCAGTCATGAATGCCGGCATATTTCACGGTAGCATTTCGAGTCACTATATCCAGTTCAAACTGCAATCCGCTTCCCAACTGCAGGGCGATTTCCGGTGGGATATCCAATGCCAAGGAACAGCCTGTTTCATTGGCAGGTTCTCCTGATGGGCAAATGGTCTCATTCGACTGAGTGGTGGAGAACAGATTGCCGATTCCCCATGCTCCAGTCAAGTCAGCACCAGTTAGATTCGCACCCTGCATCAAACTCTCCATCGGATTGTTTGGATCCATTGCAAGAATCGCTGCACCGGAAAGATTGGCGCCGGAAAGATCAGCGCCGCGCAGGTCGGTCAAAACAAGAATCGCACCAGATAGATTGGCTCCAGACAGATTCGCACCAGAGAAATTGGTGTTTGTCAGATTGAACATGCCAAGTTCCCTTCCGGAGAAATCGTCATTGGAGAAATCCATGTCGCTCATGTTGTTGACTGACTCCAGAAGAGAAAACAGTAGCAGGAGGTCCAGTTCCTCTTCTCCGGTGTCATTACCCATCAGGATATTGATCTCATTGTACTCGAGTGTCACAGTGAATTCTTCTTCAGCATCGCCCTGCCATTCACCTGCACCTGACCTTTGTCGATTTTCTTTTGCATCTGGAGTGTCAATATCCCGTGAAACATCGCGACCCGAAGTGAAATATCCGTTGGATATAGCATCTTGGAACTGTTTCAAATCACCACCTGGTATCGCCTGTGAATCCCACATCAACACATCATCATTGTTCTCCATCAAGACCCAGGTCAGATAATTCGTATCCTCACCTTGTTCATTGGTCAGCAATAATGGAACAGTGGTCAGCATGGCGATGTCTGCAGATTCGCTCAAACCAACCGAAGTGAAAGCGGTAGACAACGCCTCTCGAGTCTCATTCTCAGTCAATGGAACATTGAATTGAACTTGAATATCCGAACCTGTCTGTAGACTTGCAGTTCTTTCATCGACCAATGTTCCTGTGAATCCTTGAACTGCTGCAAGTGTCACTATTGACAGAGTCAGTAACATGATGACTGCAAGCCGATATATCGCCTCAGAAGAAGATGATGTCGATAACCCTCTTCGGACATCCTTCAACAATGGAGTTCGACCTAACAATGCGCGCATCAGACGCGGGCCCGACGCACCTATTCTAGCAAGAACCAATGCCCCTCCAATCCACAACAAGAAGGGCCCAAAAATGAGCACCAGACTATCGAGGAAGAAATTCTCCAAAAGGCCATCAGGACCAATGGGTCCGAATCCTTCCTCATCCTCTATCCAACTCTCGAACATGGCCAGAATCCCAATTGCTAACATCAACCAATGCAACCATCTTCGCGGTTCGCGTACAGTAGCTACCTTGCGAACTCCTTCCTCAATCTCCATCTCCAGATACTGCTTTGTTCGCGAACGGCCAAACAACAAGGCCAATCCAATAGTCAGCATGGCGACTGATAACATCATGGTTCCGCTCAAGGTCGGGTCAACCTCGAAGTCACCAGAACGGAACGACATGAATCCAACCGCATCAAGAACCAGCGGCGTCAACCACATGGCCAGCAGGTATCCTGCAGTCCAGCCGGCAAGAGCGATAACGAATATCTCCAGCAGCACCATCCTTTGCAATCCAGTGGCAGTCGCTCCCATCACTCGATTGATAGAGACCTCTCTGCGCCTCTGTTCAAGAGAGAGTATCAATCCATAGATCAATACTGAAATTGATAGTATCACGATTGGAATCATGATTATGTAATCAAAGAGCTGAATCAATCCAAGAAAGATGTTCAAGAAAATGATGCTGCCACCACTGATATCGGTGTATACGACCTCAAGTTCCTCAGAAGTGTAATTCTTGTCAGTGATTTTTTCACCAAGGTCTTCGAGCCAATCTGCGGCCTCACTGGTTGAAGAAGTAGGTAATTGGCTGCGGTCGACTGCAATTCCAAGATAGCCGTGATCATTATCCATCAAGATGACCTGCTGGGAATCTGTCAATACTGAATCTGAGATGAAAATAGGATTGAACAACAAGGTAGGATTTGCAAATTGCCATTCTTCGTAGATTCCAACAACCGTCATGTTCCTAATTGTCATCTCTTCCCTGCAATACAGATATTCCACCTCACTAGCTTGTATGGTTCCAGAACAATCTTCAATCTCTCCCGGAAGGCGAATTGATTGAGTTACATAGGAGATAGTCATCTCTTCAATCGTATGATTCACTCTTGCTCCTGCTTGATTGGCCAGTTGTGAAGGCAAGACCACAGCATTCACCGTAGCCGCTACTTCCGGAGTTGGCCAACTTCCGTAAAGAATCTGCTCGGCGTGCCTCTCTGCGAACTCACCATCAAACAAACCCGGTCCTGCGATTCTTACAATTCGATCCCCGTTGATTGGAGGGCCGCTTTCCAGCGCTTCAGGATATGCTAACGAAACATTGTCCCAATCTCCTTCTGGACTGATCAGAGATTCAATATTCAATGGTTGAGCCCGGCCAAACTCTCGATCGAAGAATCCGGTGGTTCTTATCCCCTGTCTCCCATAGATCATCGAGCAATCTGCAATCTCCTCCATGGACATGAGGTCATCGCATATTGAAGAAAACAAGACACTGTCATTGGTTCGCCCAGAATTATTTTCCCATGGCTCTGCATCAAGGTCAATCTTGGCATCATAAGGGTCATTCTCCAAAGAAGACTGGAAGAATATCTGAGAAAGCCCGATTCCATAGGCGAAAACCGTGGTGATGACCAATGTTGCCAGGAAAACACCTGCAAAGACTGCCAATCCTCTCTCCTTACCTCTCCAAGCGGAAAGACCTGCCAACCTCATGCTGTCAGGAGTTCGTTCTATTCGAGACCAAAGATTCCGAAGTTGTTTCATTCCTCCTCACCTCTAATTCCCCATGCACTACGAATATCAGATGCTGCAACAGTTCCGTCCTTGAGAAGAAGCATTCGATCTGCCTGTGATGCCAGATTCGGATCATGAGTCACCATGAGTATGGATAATGGGTCAACTTCACGATGACATAATTCTTTGAACAGTTGAAGGATTTCTTCGCCGGTAGCGATATCCAGATTCCCTGTGGGTTCATCTGCTAACAACATCTTCCGATTGCCTGCAATCGCTCTTGCTATTGCAACACGTTGTTGCTGCCCACCAGACAACTGGTCAGGAATATGGTCCATCCTGTCTTCAAGGCCAACGCGGAACAATGCCTCTTTGGCCTGTTGTTCAGCGTCGCTCGCCTCCAATCCAGCCAATTCCAATGCCAAAGCCACGTTGTCCAGCGCAGTCAGATGAGCCAACAAATAAAAATCCTGGAATATCCAGCCTACACCTTCTCTCCTCAATTGAACCAATTGGGCTGGCTTTTCTATTCCGAATGACATTTCTCCAAGACGTATTTTTCCAGAATCACCTTCAAGAAGGCCTCCGATGATATTCAGGAGTGTTGATTTCCCACAACCAGATGGGCCCATCAAAGCAACCAGTTCACCTTGCGTGATTTCCATATCGATTCCTTTGAGCACTTCAAGTCGCTCAGAACCACTTCCGAAACCTCGCTGAAGTTGAGTTACTTCAAGCAATGCTGGAGCAGGCATGGGTGAGCCGATAATAAAGTGATAATTATCCTTTGTACATCACTGTTCATCCATATTCAAGATGCGGCGTATTCATCAATGAGGCGCCAGTCGCCAGCCCATGGAACCCATCGAAAGCATCGCAGTGATAGGTGCTGGAAACATGGGCTCCGGAATCGCTCAAAAATCTGCTCAGGAACAGTTCAAGGTCCAGATGGTCGACCGCGAAGAACAATGGGTGGAACGAGGACAAGGAATCATCGCAGATTTCCTCGCTGAGGCAGTCGAACGACGGATATTCTCTGAATCACAGGTCAACGACATTCTTGCAAACATCAGCGGAGTGGTTGGAATTGAGAACGTTGAGCCTTCAACAGACCTTTGCATTGAAGCGGTCTTCGAGGACTTTGACATCAAGAGCGCAGTATTCTCGACCTTGAACAAGGTCTGCGAAGACCATACCATCTTCGCTTCAAACACTTCATCGTTGAGCGTTGATGCATTAGCGGAATCAACCGGTAGACCAGACCGTTTCGTCGGGCTGCATTTCTTCTATCATCCTGCCAAGAATAGATTGATTGAGATAATTCCCGCTTCAACCACCAGTGCTGAAACACTGGCAAAGGTTGAGCAATACTGCAAGACCTCTGGAAAAGTCGTCATCATCTGCAAGGACCGCCCCGGATTCGTTGTCAATCGATTCTTCGTGCCTTGGTTGAATGAAGCCTGTAGACTGCTTCAGGAAGGTGTTGCCAGTGCCGCTCAAATCGATGCGGTCGCCTGTGAGGCATTCCGAATCGGAATGGGGCCATTCGCACTGATGAATCTGACCGGCCCTCCTATCGCTCTTCATTCAACCGATTACCTTGCTGAACAATTGGAATGTCCACGATATACAGGTGCCGAAAACCTACGCCAACTGGTTGCTGATGGAAGAATGTGGGAGATTGAAGGAGAGGTTGAATGCTCTGAGATTGCAGGGAATGCAATCAGTGAACGCTTGCTTGGCCAGGTGCTTGCAGTCGCTTGCCAGATCGTCGATGAGGGTGTCTGCTCGATGGAGGATGTGGATCGTGGTGCAAAGGTTGGACTGCGTTGGGCTGAAGGACCTTTCGAATTGGCAAACCGATTAGGTCTGGAACAATCTCTGGAGATGGCTCAGTCCTATTCAGATTCAGCGGGATTCACACTTCCATCTCTTCTTGCGGAACAAGTTGCCAGTGGTGAGGATTTCATGTTCAAGCATGTAGATGCCAAAATATCTGATGGAATCGCTACAGTACGACTCAACAGACCTGAAGCGATGAATGCTCTGAACGAGGACCTCGTCGAACAACTCGACACTCTTATGGATACTCTGAACCGTGATGATTCAGTCAACACCATCGTACTCGAAGGTGCGGGTAAAGCCTTCGTTGCAGGAGCAGATGTGAAATTCTTCGTTGACAAGATACGCGCTGATTCCTTCAACGATATCTATGAATTCACCGCACGTGGGCACGAAGTGTTGAGCAAACTGGAGAATTCTCCAAAAACCACCATCGCCCTGACAACTGGACTGGCTCTAGGCGGGGGGCTGGAACTGGCATTGGCCTGTGACCATCGTATCGGTACTCGAAGAACACAATTCCGTTTCCCAGAAACCAGCATTGGAATCTATCCAGGACTGGGAGGAACTCAAAGGCCTGCTCGTATCTGTGGAATACCCGCAGCGCGCTGGGCTGTTTTGGCTGGAAACTTCATGGATGCAAAAACTGCTACAGACCTCGGTTTGGTAACCCATCTGGTTGAGCCTGCAGAGGTTTCATCACTGATCACCACTCTTGGGAAGCCCGACAATAAATATCCTGGAAAGCCAGCAAATCCTTCGAGCAAGGTGGTTGAATTCGCTGAAGATTTCTTTGCCGATGACAATCTTCCGAATCTTCTTTCTGGACGCTGCCCAGAGGGTTTCGATGTAGAGGACAAGAATGTGATGAGACAGATCAGAGCATTGAGTCGAACTGCTCCTATCGCCCTTAGAATGGCCAGTGACCTCATCGACAGGTCAGAAGAAACACTTGTCTCAGGCCTGAAAGCCGAACTGGAAGGGCTGGAAGTGATTTTCGGGACAAATGATGCATTGGAAGGATTGAGCGCCTTGATAGAGAATCGTCGCCCTAATTTCACTGACTCTTGAACACAGAAGAACTCATCTAGTGCAACCTTCACACCAAGAGTGCGGATGACAACCTGATGCATTGGTGATGAAATGCCTGAACCTGCCATGAAACTACCAAAAGAAAGTCTCAACGATGTCGAGACCCATATTGCTGCGACAATAGCCAATGGTGGCCACATCCGCAACATCCTGTCCAGATTCTCTGGTAGTGCTCCTTGGGATGAAAAATGGGAAGTGCAGGCTGCAGTCGAAGCCTTGCACGTATTTGGGAGTCGATGGACCACCGAGATCCTTGCGGCTCTGTATATCACTGGTGGAAAGCGTTTCAACCAACTCAAACACTTGCTGGCAGGGATTTCAAGCAGGACACTATCAGATAAACTGCGATTTTTGACCGATGAGGGACTGGTACTCAGAGAAGTTGATGATGGACCTCCAATCATGGTCGAATACATCCTTACAGGTCACGGTAAGACCTGTGGACGACTGCTATCTCCTCTTGTCGCCCATCTCAAACTCCATACTGGGTCTGTAGTGGTCCACGATGAGTGAATCCGGTGTGCGGCAGTTTGAATTGGGATGATTGTTGAGTGGTTGCCATGGCACTGCTTCAGCAATGGATGCGACAGCGGCCGTGGTTGACCGCAGGTCTGACCGGCTTGGTTGGTGGAGCAGTAGGACTGGCCAATGCTGCAATGCCTTGGGCATGGGGTGCCAGAGGCACTCTCTCAACACATGTGCTGGCCTATGAGCACCCAATGCGTAGACGTATCATCCTGACCTTGGAAGACAGTCCCGGGCTTTGCTATCGTGAATTGCAGAAAGCCCTCAATGCTGCCAATGGCACGCTGCGCCATCACCTCGATGTACTGCAGTCACAGATGACTATTACAGCTGTGTCCGTCAATGGACGAACCTGCTATTTCGCAGGAGGACCTGCTCAAGTAGAGATCCTTGGAGGTGTCATGGTAGATTCTGAAGAAGCAGCAAAGCGACTCCCAGTCGGGCTTTCTCTGGTCCAGAAATTGATAGTGGAAGAACTCAAGAAAGGTGGAGCGCCCAAGTCACAAGCAGCTCTGGCTCGTAGTCTTGGCCGCACGCGTGCCACCGTCCACAGTGCGATCAAGGTATTACGAAGAAGAGGTATTCTACGGCACGACGAACTGTTATTGGCGCCTCATCTGATAGAAGAGAAATCGGTGGAGAAACCCGATATTGAATATGACTGGGAAGATGAACGGTCGCGTTAAGTGATGCGCGAATCGCCAAATATTCGTCCTCTCATGACAACAGGTTCAAGGTGGGTCGGCAATCGCTGGCCTTTTGATGTTTGAAATGAGGTTGGAGGAGCACCCTCTGCCTACCACGCGTGACGATACTGACCAACTCATCGATTGGTTGGTTGCCACTTTCGGACTGGTGCGTCGGCGCGGAGAAGAACATGCTGATGGTGACAGGATGCAACCTGTTGTCAGACTCCTGAGAGAACATCTTCTGGCACGACCGAAAGAAGGCGTGAATGCTGCCACCTTGGCAGATGAAATGGGGTTGACCGCGGCTTCATTGCATCATCATATCTCTCGGCTTGCTGCCTGTCGACTCTTGTCAAGCCGTTCTGAAGGCGATGGATGGCGACGGCATTTTCTACGCGGTGGTTCAATCGTTGCTGCTGTGGAACTTCTGGCCAATGAGGCATCTCAGGTCCTGAAATTGCAATTATCCAGACTTGAAGAATGGTGGCAACGACCGGATGATGTATCGATGAACATCGAATTGGGAAGTTCTGACCGAGAGTCGGATTTCAGAATCTGGATATGTGAACCAAGGCCACTACCACCAGTGGATGGCATCAGTGAACTCAGCCTCTGGATGGCTGATCTGGGGTTGATGGGCGACCGACCAGGTCCAAATCTTGCTGGGAATTCCCTTCCAGTAAGAGTCCTGCAACTACTGTTGAGCAGAGGCCCGCCATTATCTCTAGACGAAGCGGCATTGGAATTGAAAGGACCCAAGGCTCGAATTGGTCGGGTCCTGGAACGGTTGAGGGCGGCTGGTATCGTGGAACGGGTTCCCCGGACCGACAGATTGGCTGCCAATCTCTGGACTGCTATGATGACGCAGCACAAGCGTCGCGGAGAAGATTGGATTCTGCTCAAAGGTGGCTTCAATCGTATTGTGCCGAATCGAGCGATAGAGAATCTGACCAAGGCCATGGCAAAAGGAAAACTGACTCCAGAGATGGTTGAAAAGGAACTTGTCAAGGTGAAACCGGAGGAGCAGATGTTGTTACTCAATCTACTGGGAGGACGGCTCCCCTTAGGGCATCGAATGGTTGGAAATGACTCTGTAGCGACTTCCGCGAAAGTGATGTCAAGACTCGACAGGATTCTGCGCAGGACCAAACGTGTCGCAGAAATGCTGGAACAGGCGATGTCCTGAAACGGGGGTTCATCAGCGGCTGAACATGGTGGTCCCACTTGCCCTAGCACCTATGGCAGGGGTCTCGGACCTACCATTTCGACTACTTGCAAGAGAATGTGGGGCTGATGTGACCATCACAGAATTCACCTCCAGTGCGGGACTCTCCAGAGATGTCGCGAACAGTTGGTTGAAGGTGGAATCTGATCCCCGTGAAAAACCGTTCATCCCACAGATCTTTGGGGGCGATAAGGATGAGATGGTGCAAACGGTGAAGATGCTGCAGGACAAGGCTGACCTCATCGACCTGAATTTCGGATGTCCAGCCCCAAAGGTGACACGTATCTGTGCTGGTGCTGCATTGATGGGTGAACCGGAAGCACTGGTCGCAATCGTCGATGCATGTATCGATGCTTCTGATGTTCCAATCTCTGCAAAATTACGAATGGGGACTGGATATCTTGACAACAACATCGTCGAACTCGCTCCTCGTCTGGAAGAAAGTGGAATATTCCGGTTATGCGTACATGGAAGGACCTTGAAACAGAAATACGATGGTAAAGCCGATTGGGACACTATTCGTCAAGTTGTGGAAGAGGTCGACATCCCAGTATTCGCAAATGGTGATGTTGTCGATGCTGATAGCGCGCAAGCCTGCTTGGATGCCACCGGTGCTGATGGATTGATGATTGGACGTGGAGCAATAGGACGACCAATGGTTTTCCATGATATCAAAACGAATCTGAACTGGGATTCCTCACCTCCTCCATGGGGTCGTACCACCAATCCCTTTGCCATCAGATCATGGTGCTGGAACCGATATGTGGTCTTTGCAGAAGAGACCACTGGATTGCAGCGAAAATGGTTGAACAGACACGCCGTCGCATTCACCAAAGGTCTGGAAGGAGCAAAACATGCACGAGAGATTCTTACCAAGGAAAAGGACCCTGAGAAGATGGCTGCTGGAATCAGCAAATGGTTGAGTGAAGGAAGTGAACACTCAGAAAGTTGATTCCCAATCTTCCAGAGGATTCATCTCTGCCCATGTCTCATCATCCATGGTGCCACGCTGCTTGAGAACTTCTCTTGCCAGCAACCAGTAGAGCAATGCAAGACTTCGGCGACCCTTGTTGTTTGCTGGCAATGCGAGGTCGACATTCCGCAGATTGTTGTTGGCATCGCAGATTCCAACTATTGGAAGGCCGCTGTTGACCGCTTCACTGAGCGCTTGCTGGTCGGCTGCAGGGTCGGTCACGAAGAGAACCGCAGGTTCTCTGTAGGAAGGAAGAATCGGATTGGTCAAACTACCGGGGATGAAACGACCAACCGCACTGATGGCTCCTATGGCCTCGGCAAACTTGCGGGCTGGACGCTGTCCATATTGACGAGCACTCACCACCATTACGCGCTGAGCGTCATATCTGTTCAGGAAGGTGGCGATGGTGCGAATCCGCCCATCGGTGACCTCAAGATCGAGCAGATACAATCCATCGCTGCGCACATGTGAAATGAACTGCTTCATATCTGCTGACTTCTGTTGAGTACCGATGTGAACAGCGTACAACTCATAGGTCTCCTCAGACACTAATGTGGCTCCCTCACTCATTATTCATGCCTCAAGCGGCTGGCCCACTTGCCTCCCATTGATAACCGCTTCGCACGCCAAAGAAGGGATTCACGGCGCAGTAATGCATTCACACTCGATTAGTCAGTCGCAAAGAAGTGGCTCCACAAGTTTCAATGCTGGCACCAATCCACCCGATTTTCCGGGTGGACTGATTGACTCAACCAGAACTGATTGAAGCCACTCGTGGCGAAGATGGTATCTGGCGTGATGCTGGAGGTGAAGCGCTGCACGTTTCAGCATCAGATCTCGAAAGACATGCTTATTGTCCGCTATCTTGGCATCTTTCAAGAATAGGCGTTGAGGGTACAGGTGACGCTGTTTTCAAAGGTGTCGAATCTCATGCCAAGATACATGGCCAGATGGCAAGATATGAGAAAGCAAGAGTCACAGTCATCAGAGAATTGACCGTCTGGGGTTGGTGGTTTGGAATCATTGTTGCACTGCTGATCGATGCTGCGGCATGGTATCTGATCGCCGGACAGATGGCTCCAGATGAATTGGCCCGCTACCTCGCATTGTTGGCTGTTGTCTGGCTAGTAGCCATGCTGATCAGCACCGTTGTTCCTTGGCGCAGGTGGCTGAATTGGCCAACCGCAGCAGAAGCAGAGTTCAGCAAGGGCGGAATTGAGAGTTCAGAATTATCTGCACTGTTCCAAAAACCGGAGTTCATGGGGGGATGGCTTGCAGGAGGACGTGTCGAAGCCGCCTTAGGTCTCGGTGCCATTCTCTTGAGCATTCACGCTGCAGCACTCTGGAACATCTCGGATACGACTCATGCTGGATTCATTCTTCTCGCTGCCGCAATGCTCTGGACCTTGATGGCATCGTGGCGGCTACAGCGGGCTTTGATAGCAGACAATGACATGGAAGAAGCGCGCCATCAGACAGGTCTGGAAAAGGATGCTGAGATTGCATATAGTGATGATTCGAAAGCGGCGGACCTGCTGGTTGACAACAAGACCGGTTTGCGAGGTCGGCCAGATCAGATAGTCATCGTCGATGGTGAATTCATTCCTATGGAACAGAAGACTGGTAAGATACCACACCATCCTCATCTCTCTCACAAAGTGCAACTATTGGCATACATCCATCTCGTCAAGGTGGTGACAAAACACGAACCCCCATTTGGAGTACTCAGGTATGGAGAGGCTGATATTCACCAAGTGGATTGGAATGACAGTCACAAAAAACTACTGATGAAACAACTCGGAGAAGTCCAACGCCTGATGGCTGAAGGTGGGGCAAAAAGAAATCATCAAAGAGATGGCAAATGCAGGAATTGCTCACGTAGACACGGCTGCACAGAATCTCTGGTTTAGTTTCTGAGCAGTCATAGACATTTGATTGAATTCATTCGAAGACGCAATCGTCTTCTGTTGGATACTCTACACATTTTCTGGTCACCGTGACAATGACCACGAAATCATCCTTGATGGCAACCCCACCAACATCGATACCGATGCCTCTGGCTTCAACCTCTAATTTCCATTCCCCTTCTTCAAATGGCCCTTCAGCGAAATTATTGACTGGAGATTTGGACTCGGTGACATATGCCTCCCAATATACACTGCCATCTGGACGCAATAACTTGGCATCCACGTATCTGACCTGATTGGAGATATCGCTGGTCCAACCACTGGTTGGCATCGTTGCTCTGAAATAAATCTGCATATCAGTGACGCTGTTATCCATCTTTATCACACGATCAGCCGAATGTGGAGACAATGTCTGAGAAATATCAAAGGAATCGAATACATGGCTGATATTGACCTTATCAACAGTACTGTTCACTTCAGGAGAACTTCTCAATGACTCCATCATCTCACGTGCTGGAACCAAGGAAATACAACCTGCAATACTGCTGGAAATGAACAGCAGGGCTATTGCTACAGTCAACGAGCGATATCCCTTCATCAGTCATGTCGAGACACTCTCCTCGTATCAAGGCGGCGATGAAACGTATTCTCTCGCAGACTTCTTGAACCAGAATCTACTCGCCTGTACGCCTGAATGAAGCAAAGAGGGTCAGCCGAGCCATTACGGTGATGACGAACCCTGTGAGTGCCGACAGGCGCTTCAAGCGAATCTAGCGCCACATGTGGGGCATTCCTTGGCGGCTACTGCGATATCGGCTCCGCATGCTCCGCATTCACCGACTTCAGCGCTTTCAGCGGTTTCTTCTTCCTTCTTACGTCGAGCAGCGGTACGCTTGCGTTTCTCCACTGCTGGGGTCAATTCATCATCTTCAAAGGAGAAATCCATCGCCTCCTCGGGTAATTCGTTTCCTACGAGGCGATGGTCCTGCACGCCCATTCCGATGACTACATGCTGACCTGGAAGTACACCACTTTCACCGGTGATGTCGAATAGATCGCTTCGAATCTTGGCGTCGCTCGCATCGAGTAATTCCCCATCATCACCACTATCCACCAGATGGCGACGCTCTTCCTTGTCACCAAGCATCTCATCGATATCAACTCCCGACATTTGTGAATCAGGAGCAGGAATATTTGGAATCGCTGCTACCGGACCATCTTCTTCATCACCTTCCGGTGTTGGCTCCAACAATTCCATTTCAACTGCTTGGCGCTCCAACATCTCATCGATCTCAGTTTCGGCTTCTTCGAGCTTCTCATCCCATTCCGCCTCCAAACCATCCTCATCAAATCCGAACTCTTCAGCCATCTCATCGAAGTCCTCTGTTCCTGCAACAATGGCTTCTTCATCGACTTCTTCCTCAACCTCTTCTTCAACAGGCAATTCAATGACTTGCTTACGCTTCCGCGCTTTGAATTGGGTTCGCAGGTCTTGTACCCCCCCGCAATATGGACAATTTTCGAGTAGGCTCGGGATACTCTCATCACATGTAGCGCATTTGTGGAATTTCTTGCGAGCAAGCTTGAGATTGAAGTCACAATATGGGCACTTATCCTCATCACCCTCAATCTCTCCTTCACAGGCGGGACAGTAATCAAAGATATCGCGTTCAACCTCTTCGATTCTCCTGCGAGTGAGAATAACAGCAGCAACCAATATTCCAATTAGAATCAAGGCTGATAAACCAAACAACAGCATGGTTCCGGT
>CALCOQ010000157.1 GCA_937897005.1 uncultured euryarchaeote | reverse complement strand
TGTTTGTGCACCTACCAATGCCAGCGCGGGGCTTGGTCCAGCGGTGACCATCAAAGCCCATCTTGATGGGCACGCCAGAGTTTCAGATTCAGTGATACTCTCGACCAATGTCGTTCACGTATACGACTTAAATCTCGTGACCATGGATGAAGAGATTGCTGACCCCAGTTCTCCAACCCTGGATGTCAATCCAGGGGAAGACCGAATCATCACCATTCGTACCACCAATGAAGGAAATGGGCCTGATCGCTATGATTTACGATTAGCAAGAGTCACCAAGGTTGGTGCTGATGATGTTCTGTGGGATATTGAAGTTCCACGTAATCTATTGCAGGAATTAGAGCGAGGAACCTCACAGGAACTTGATATTGGAATCCATATTCCTCAGAAGGTTGAGATGGGTGAATACAGGATAGTGATAGAGGCATACAGTGAAGAGGCATATCCACAAACTGGCCCCTCGTCAACCAAACTCAGAGATACTTTGGTGATCACAGTCAATGTCCTGGAATTCCATGACATGCAGATATCGATAAATCCAACGATAGATACTGATGTGAAGACAGCAGCACCCGGGCAGATCATTGATTTCACCATCAATATCACCAATGCTGGGAACGTGGAAGACACACCAGCATTGCATAACCATACTGCATTCCGCGAGGATGGAGAATGGGTCTTCAATGAAGAGCCAGGCATGGGGAGTTTAACTGATTGGGCTTTGACGTGGGCGATTGTTCTGAATGCTGATAATTCACAGCCAGAGGTTGAAGTCGAGTGCCTGGAACTCACCACTCTTGACATGAACGTGGTGGCCGAGAATCCAGACCGTTGTGTTTATTTCACAGATTCTGGAACATTCCAGATGCCAACAATGGATGCTTATGAGACAATCACCATGCGCGCAATTCTGCAGATTTCACCCAATGCGAAACTGGATACACGCCCAATAGGCCTCAAGGTCACTTCCATGAATGGAGACATGACGGAAGAATTGGGAGATCACGATGACAGCGCTAGCTGGCAAGGAGAGATGGAGGACACAAATGAACAAGTTGTCACCATCAGGCTGCGAGCCCCGAATCTTGAGATTCTTGAAGTAGAAGTTGGGGAGAAGCAGAACAGTGCAGATGTTGGCGATTTCATTCCGGTCCGTGTTCTGATACAGAACAGCGGCAATGTGCATGCCACCGATGTTGTCATCGTTCTTTGTCAAGGTCAGGAAGCAGCAGATATCCGCAGCAACGGTTGTGATGAGGCAAATATTGTATTCAAGCAGGTGATTGGAGCATTGATGCCACCTGATGGTACTGGTGATCCCACTCCTATCGAATTGTACATGTTGTGGCCAGTTGATGCTGGTAGCCACGAGGTTTCAGTGGTCATAGATCCGGACAATGAAATTGTTGAATCCAGTGAGAATGACAATATCAAGGCCGTTCCAAGCGAGCTGCAATCAAATAATCCATTGTGGGATGTCACTTCTGCAGCAATAGCAACATATTCTCTACCAGTTGGTATTCTTCTTCTTACTCTATCATTGGGAGGAGTTGTCTTCATGGTTGGCCGTGGACGCACACTTGAGGCTAAGAACAGATTGGCTGAACAAAGCAGTTTGCTGTCGGTGCTAGGTGGCGAAGAAGACTCACTGTGAAACCAAGTGAATGATTAGCGACGGGAACCCTTGCTGGTTCTGTCAAGTATCACCCACCAGGGTAGGTCAGCATCTTGGGGGGCTGCGATTACTTGCCCTTCTTGGGCTTCGCCGATCTGTCGAAGTAGACGTTGTCGCACTTCATCCAGTACCGTTTCCATTTGTGATGCGCCAATTTGTAATTCGTCTCTCAGGCGAGTGATATCAAATCGTTTTCGAGGGTCATCGAGAATATCATGCATGACCCTACGGTGTTCATATTCAATGAATTCTTCATCTACAGCGTGAGATACGCGGTTTCGAATATGTTGGTGTAGGGCGATTACAGCATCTCTTTGTCTATCCAAAGCATCGAGTTCTGCCGATAATAATGAGAGATGCCCCATCGCTTCACCAAGCGGAATCCTTCGTCTTCCTGAAACCACTTCAGCCAAGCCAAGAATCTCAGGAGGCAGAGCTGTGGAGATGCGCATCGGGCCCCCTTTCGGTAATTTTCGTTGTTCAATACGAAATAGATCAGGTCCTAGATCGATACGCATGCTGAAAGATTCTCGTACTGCAAAGATGCGCTTTGGAGGCCCTCCTTTTTCACTGGGAACCATCTCACTGACCACGAGCCCCGCTCCTTCCAGAAGCCCGAGATGTTTCATTATCGCCTGTTGACTGACCCCAATCTGATGTGATAACTGCAAGGGGTAATGTGGTTCCCTCACCAATCTTTCGAGAATATCCCTTCTTACCTTGTTCTGCAAGAGTGTCAATGCCTCTTCCAAACCGGTAGTCACTACCTCACCTGAGGTTGTCTAGTCAAGGGGGGCTCAAAAACCGTCGCACTGGATATCAGCCATCATCCCAATTCTTCCAGGTCTCCGTTTCCACTTCCCTCATAGGCTCGGAATCTTCAACGATATCTTCGATTGGTTGTACATTCTGAGCCTCCTGAACAACTGTTTCTTCAACTTCATCTGGAATCAATGAAGGTGATTTAACCATATTCTTTGAATCTTTGAAAGGGGCGGGTACAGAAGCTTCTTCATGTTCGGTTTCAATCTTTTTCATCAACTCAGTCTGCTCTTCAGGAGAACCGTGCACAAGAGAAAACACCTGGTCAGTATTCAACAACACTCCATTATTCGCCATCATTTCAACAGCGTTTGATGGTTGATTTACTGTACCAGCCTCTGATTCTGGAACGGCAGTGATGATCTCACCATTCTCACCTTGTATCAGCATCACTCCTCCGGCTCCCTTCTTATGTGAACCGAGGACTCCAATGGTCAATCCTAGAGGAATCAAACAGAGTGAAAGCAGACATCCACAAAAGAAACCCCACATGGTTGTCTCGCCCATCAACCCTTCAAGCATCGAATCTCTTTCCATTACCCATACCGCACCCTTTTCTACATCACAATCAGTACCACTTTCTTGACAAGTAGCAATAGCGCGATATTCGCCCTTTCCAATATCCCATTCTCCAACTTTGACGAATGTTTCACTATTCATTCCCATCGGCTGTAATTCTCCACCTTCTGCAGAGCCACATTTACTCTTATCCACTTTCGACCCATCCATGGTCTGTAGATCAATATCTACATCCTGTGTCTCAGGAAGAACCCAAGCCTGATGACACCCACTGCTCAGATTGAATTGAGTCAATTCATCGATGGTGATTTCTTGCGCCCCTGAGAGTCTAGGGTCGGTATGTTTGGTGAAAGCATCCATTTGACTGTAGAATCCAATGCCGCAGATGAATAATGCGACCACTCCAGTGAACAATATTCGCCTTCCCCAAACCGATTTTCCGGAAGACGGTTGTACGGGAATTGGTTGCACGCTACTCCCACCCCGTGTTCATCCTTGAATGCGCCGTTGTTTCAGAGCCCCATTTCCGCCAACTTTTCTGGTAAATATGTGTCTGTGACATAATCCAGACCATATTTTGCCAATGATTGCTGTTCTGCCTTCTTGCCGAGATCCAACATCATGTTGATCTGCTCCTGCCAATCCGGATCTGCAAATCTAGGGTCGGTCAATTCTGCTTTCAAAGCTTCGATATCCTTGCTTGAGAGGTCATCTGCTGGGAGGTCATAAGCGAGAATATCATCCGATGTTATTCCTAGATAACTTGCGGTAGGAGTGGCCAGATATTCTGAGATATGAGCGGTTTTGATCGCTCCATATGCAATTGAGGCGAAGATTCTGAATGACCACGGGTCCCCATCGAGAAATACGACAACTGGAACATTCCATTCTTCATTCATACGTTTGATGATGCGGCGAGTTGAGCGAGCAGGCTGGCCTTTCAGATGAACCAGACCACATCGGTGATTTTCATCAAAACCATTCTCCACCAACCTGTCAAACATTCCACCAGTCTCTATGGCCATGATGAAATCAATATCATGCTCCATCAATTCTAATTTTTCAGACTCCACATTGTAGGGAACGCCATAACCCGAATCCCCTACATCATCTCGAGCATTGATAGTCATCCAGTCTCCGCGCCGATTCTTCTCCCGCAGAGTAAGATTACCAATCATCCTTGCACCATCTTCTTCAGGTCTCAGTTTGAAATCCTCCCGCAAACAACGAGTCACTATCTCAAGGTCTTCCGCTAGATTGTTGCTTTCATTCTGGGTGTTGAATTTCCCATATCCCCATGCTTCTGAAATGTAATACATTTCACGAAGAGTGCTTGATTTTCCACTATCTATCATTTCATCAATGAATTCAATCACGTGCAATGCACGTAACAATTGTTTGGCACTACCAAGATCCGTGGCATTTCTGATAGAGCTGCGTTTACCATATTTGTAGACTCCAAGTTTTTCATCGAATTGAATATTCTTTTTTGTTCGAACAGGCAAGGTCATGGTGGGAGGCTCCCCCTTCACCATTTTGTCATACATCTCTTCTACTACTCTGTACATCGCTTGTTTTGTCGCTTCAGGATCATGCATTCTACTCATTCATCATACCCCCAAGGTTTGTTGGCCAGTTCCTAGACTTGTCCAACCATCCCCATCTTCATTCTCTTCTGATTCTTTTTCATCGTCACCAGCCTCATTAGATTCCACGTCC
>CALCOQ010000156.1 GCA_937897005.1 uncultured euryarchaeote | reverse complement strand
CTGAATCGTCAGTCCTTCACCAGTTATTGTTGTCACAGAACTCCATTCGCCCTCATCATTCTGAACACAGTCTCCTGTCGCCAATGTGCCCTTGACAATTCTACCTTCAAGCAATAGCCATGCTCCCTTTTCCCCTTCATCGAAACCGAGACCTAATTGTTCCAAGTCATGCGGCTGTTCCGGGTTATCCAGTCTGATGGCTTCACCAACTGGTATAGCATCTGCAGTGTCTAGACTGTTCATGTAGAAAACCAATCCACCACCTAACAGTAAGATTGAGAGGACCCATAGCAGCCATACCGAGATTGAAAGTGGTAGTGTCAATTGGAAGAACCCATGGTCCAGTTCATCCGAGTGGAATCGAACTTCTTGTTCGGTGGCTGTTTCCGGGGCTGCCTCGGAGGGTGGCTCTTCTGGCATGTATTGGCATCATGGACATAGTTCAAGAAATTGTTCACGATTGATCGAAGTCAAGAACAACCTTTCCACATTCCCCAGTCAACATCAGTGCAATGGCTTGTTTGTATTCAGTCCACGGCATTCGATGGCTCAGTACAGATTCGATATCCAATCCACCTTCGACCAATAGATCCTGCATGGTATCCCAGGTCGCCCACATCCTCCTTCCATTGATTCCTTTGACGTGCAGATAGCGGAACACGATTTCATTGATTGGAACTTTCGGGTCACTTCCATAGACTCCTAAGATGTTCAGGTATCCTCCCATTCGGGTACTCTTGATAGCGTTGGAAAGGGCAGCAGGAGCGCCACTGAATTCACAGGAGTTATCTGCACCTGCACCATCTGTTGCTTCCAGAATCTCTGCAACCACATCGTGTTCCTTGCTCAGTACGATATCCGCACCCAATCGACGAGCGATGTCCATGCGGTAGGAGTTGTCCCAATCGGTTGCGATTATCTTTGCAGCCCCCATGTTTCTCGCAACATCCACCGCAAACAATCCGATTGGCCCAAGACCATGTATTGCCACATTTGCTCCTTTGACCGGCCCTCCGGTCAGGGTGTGGATAGCATTTCCCAATGGGTCCTGTATCGAACCATGTGCTGGATCCAATCCTGCTGGGTTGTGCCTCGCTGAGGATGCAAGGATTGTGAAGTATGGTGCAAAGGCACCATTGGAATGTACTCCGAAGATTGACCCTTCTTCGCAGACATGTGCGTTGCCCTCCTCGCAGCGAGGGCATTTCCAACAAGCGAGATGACATTCCACTGAGATGAAATCACCAATCTTGTGTGAGGTGACTCCTTTTCCGAGAGCGACGACATGGCCGCAGGTCTCGTGGCCGGTGACCGTTCCCAGAGGGACTTCCTGTTGCGCCCACTCATCCCATTTCCAGATGTGGATATCAGAACCGCAGATGCTGGTGGAGAGGGTCTTCACGAGGATTTCTTCTGGCCTAGGACTTGGTAGTGGATGCTCCAGTAGTTCGAATCCATCTTCCTCTGGGCGAACCTTGGTCCATCCCAGCATGGTTTCCGGGAGTCCCGCCATGGACCCTGCTGTGGCCGTCCTTTCTTCATCATTGCCACCGGACAAGAAGAGTTGGAATTTGCAAGAGTTCATATATGGAGACTTGCCCGCTTACTATACAACCGATGGTTAAGTAGTGGTAGAGATGACAGAACAAGGTGACGAAGACCCCAGCGATTGGGAGGAACAGATGTTGAACAAGCTCGCAGAGATGTTCAAACAGATGGGAATGGATGTCACCCCCTCGACCCTGAAAGACATGATGAGCCAATTCCAGAATAAATTCGAGGAAATGGGTTTTGATGCTGAGAAGATTG
>CALCOQ010000155.1 GCA_937897005.1 uncultured euryarchaeote | reverse complement strand
GTCATCTTCTTCCTCATCAGCCTCATCTTCAGGTGCAGTATCATTTTCTTGGCTTGGTGTTTCAGTTTCATCATCCTCTTCAAGCTCGTCTGATTCTTCTGATTCCTCCTCATGCTCTTCAAGCAAGTCGGATTCTTCAGCCTTCTTCTCACTATCAATGGATACCTCAATATCTTCATTCTCAGAATCAGTCTCAGATACGGAAGGCTTTATGTCAGTAGTTATTGACTCAGGTGATTGAGATTCTTTCCAAGGCAATTGCCTGATGCTGCTTCGGTGTAGGTACATCAGTGTCAGATAGGTTATCCCATGTCCAAACATCAAGACTTTCGATACGTCATTGAGTACGATTGCAATCATTGAGATGGAGCCTGCGTAACCGAATCCAAAAGTCAGCCCCCAGAACAAAGCATTCTGTTCAGTGAAGTATTGACTATCAACTTGAAGTGAGCGACTTGAGAGCCCATAGATGGCTAATATCACGGTCATTATCATCAGTGTCAATTCCTCTATCGTGGAAACTATCTCAGGTTCACCGAAGCCACTGAACTTCCTCCAGATTGACAATAGGTGCCAAGCAGCGAATAACTGGATGCAGATTCCCAGTCCAAAACTCGAACGGGCCCCACCTACGCTGTGTCCTGCATATTCGCGGGCTGGTCTTGCCCAGACATGGATGGCAGCCTGCCCGGCAAGCAGAACCAGCAGATAGGCAAAATGATCCTTGAGTATCTGTGCTGGTGCTACAGTATCGGTTGTTGCAGCGCTCTGGAATATCCAGAGCATTGAGAAACCGAGTAGTTGAACGATCAATATCTGTACGATGCTTGAACTCAAGAGGTGAGGAGTGCGTGCTGTCTCATCCATGAACAGCGGTCTGCCGAACATGACGCCCTTGATGGTCATGCGGAATGATATCGCTTGCCCCATCGACCAGGCAATGAACAGGGCAGCCAGTGCCAACGGCACACCCTCTGCCCATCCCTCCAATGGGCGCCCTTCCGAGAATATCGAGAATAGAATTCCCATCATCAATGCACTCAGGATCAGCGGAGGAATCCATACCTTGATCAGTTGTTGTAATTGATGAATCGCCCATGCTGAGAACCCCTTGCTCTCGGTATCTTTGAATGGAGTTGTAAGAATCAGGTCCTT
Source organism: uncultured euryarchaeote (assembly GCA_937897005.1). Classification (GTDB taxonomy): domain Archaea; phylum Thermoplasmatota; class Poseidoniia; order Poseidoniales; family Poseidoniaceae; genus UBA226. The sequence continues at coordinate 778 of CALCOQ010000155.1, read as the reverse complement.
CCAGCGATCGGATCTGGCAGCCAATGCAATGATCGTGTATGCCATGGCGAAGGCTATGTATGCCATTGCGGCCATGACGCCTGAATCTTCGGAACTCTTGACGAGACTGTAGAGAATCGAGGAGGTGACGACCAGCAACAACAGATGAGGAAATGTCCGCGGCGAGAGTAACACCGCGATGAGACGTGCGAACCCAAGCCTATGCACTTCTTCGTGTTCAGGCAGACCCTGTTGCTCTGATTCCGTAGTCATGAACTTCCCCCTCAGGAACTACCTGTGGGTCGAAGGCTATCAAGTCTAGCGGCTGTGCAGGGGCATGGGGAGCGGACAGCCATCTAAGGCGAAGCGTGGTAAACATCGTTGGATCGGCCTGTGTGTGGCCGAATCTCTTGATGAAAGAGAGTCACTGAGCACATTCCTTGAATCACATCTTGAATTGATTCACGACTGGCGATTGTTCGATCTACAGCTCACTGATGATGGTTTGAGAGCAATAATCAGAGTGCGGCTTGAGGATTACCCTGCTGCCTTGGAGGCATTATCTGAAGGCAAGGTGGTGAGTATGACGGCTTCTGGCAAGATACGTCTGGTCAGAGAGCGCCTTGGTTTGCAGCGTCCAGTGCGCCGAAGGTCTCGTTGAATCGCCCTATTGTGCTCAATTTGGAGCGAAGCCCTTTTGCTCGTCACTTCGGCAGATGTTACTGTGAGCAGTACAACAGAGGCCGAGGCAGCGTCTGAAGAGGAGCTTGATATGGAGCCTGCTGTTGATGATGAAGAG
>CALCOQ010000154.1 GCA_937897005.1 uncultured euryarchaeote | reverse complement strand
TTTCCTGAGACCTTCAGCCCCTGCTCCTTGAGCAGAACCTTCAACTCTGCGACGGTCATGTCCTCAAATTCTTCTGACATCATCATCACTCCTTATCAAGCAGATATATCCCATCCTGGAATACACGGCGATCTCTCTTCTTGACAACTGCACTGCGCTCGATGTTCGCAGCAGTCTGGCCAACCTTCTCCTTGTCAGCGCCTGAGACAACGACCTCGACCTTGCGATTGACCTTCACAGTCACTTCATCTGGAGACCATGGAAGTGCAGCCTCACGAGGCACTTTCTCTCCGAAGTAATTGTTGACTCTCAATACATTTCCATCAACTTTCAGAGTCATAGGGAAGTGGCTGTAGAATGCTTTCAGGTGATATGTGAATCCTGAATCAACACCCTTCACCATGTTTCGTAGATGAGCAGCCCAGGTTCCAGCCAACGCCTTCTCCTTCTTACGAGGAATGTCAACTCTGACGAACACTACTCCTCCCTCAAACAGCAACTGCACCTTGTGATGAGTGAACTCACGGGACAGTGAACCATTGGGCCCGGTCACCGTGGCAACATCATCAGAAACAGCGATATCGACCCCATCAGGAGTCTTGATGACGTGTTCTATTCTGTCAATCGTAGCCATTTCATCACCTCAGAAAACATATGCCAATAGACGACCACCGATTCGAGAGGTCTTTGCATCATAATGGTGCATCACTCCTTGATTGGTGGTCAGGATCAATAGTCCGAAATCCTGTGCGGGAAGATATCTGGACTCCCACTTCTCAAATTCCTGTCTTCGAACTGAATGGCGAGGCTTGACAACCCCACACTGGTTGATGGCGCCGCGCAGTTCAACCTTGTATGAACCGCCGCGTCCATCATCTTCTCGCTCATAGGCTCCAATGTAGCCGGCGTGCTGCATGATGTCCAGTACAGAACCAATCAACTTGCTGGCTGGACTGACGTCTACATGGTATCTGCCTGCCTGCTCAGCGTTGAATATCTTGGCAAGGGCATCGTTCAATGGATCAAATTGCATCTATATACCTCCTAACTGAATTTCTTGAAGCCGATATCTCGACCTATGTCTCTGAAGCACTGCCGGCACAATCTGAGTCCGTGGCGACGAATCATTCCTCGCTTGCGACCGCAACGACGGCAACCTACCGTGCGTCCAATCGTCTCTCCATGATCTCTTGCCATACCTACTCCTCCAAGATGGTCAAACCGAACTTCTCGGCGAACCATTGACGTGATTCCTCGGTGCTGACACCATGCTCGATTCCGACCTTTCGGCTTCGCCTTCGACGGCGACGTACACGATGTCCTGGTCTCTCTAGTACGACATTGATGTCCATGCCATAGATTCCAATATCTGGATCATATTTCTGGTCTGGGAAATCAGTGTAATCCCTGATTCCAAAGGAAAGGTTTCCCTGTGCATCGAAATTCCACGCTGGAATGCTGTTCTCACGTACCCAGAAGGCGTCGCGCAGGAACTTGTCGACGATCTCAGTATCCCTGATGGTCACCTTGCAACCGATTGGGAATCCTTTGCGCACCTTGAGGTCTCGATTCTGGATTCGACCCATGGTCCTGATCGGGGAAGAACCGGTCAGAAGTTCAAGAACCCGCTCTGCAGTCTGTAGACGTTCGCCGCCTTCTCCGACACCAATATTGACGGATACCTTGACTATTCGAGGCTCTAGCATGGGATTACTGGTCTCACTCATGCACTCACCTCCACACCTGGCAATGGGGTGTCCTCACCCACAACGAAGACATACCGGGCAATAGTACCGAATTCTCCGAAATCGACTTCATTAGGCATGCTTGAACGCTTCTCGATGTATTCCTTGATGTGGGCGATGGTACCAACGTGACTTCCTCCGATGAGGTATGCTGGTGCACCATCAGTGAACGCGATATGCTGCATGATCTGCTGTTCGGGGAGTGAAATCTGCAAGGTGTCACCGGTTCTGAAGGTCTTGGCATCATCAGCGATGATACTACGACCATCGTGGAGATTGAGTTGGGTCTTTCCACCCTTGACGGTCGACTTTCCATCGATTCGGCACAACTTCCATTCAGCATCACTTGGAGAAATCTGATGATAGCGTAGTTTTCCATTACTATCTAGAATACAGCGGTAGTTCAATTCGCCTAGAGTCAGAACATCCATCAATCCAACACCTTGACGTGCATCGCGGACTGTTCTTCCATCAATACTGACATGACCAGCATGGAGAATGGCGCGCACCTCACGAGCGTTCTTCGCGTAGTTCAGCACATCTCGAATGACGGTATTCAATGGCATGCACATCTCAACACTGTGTGCTCCTGCATTAGGACGGGTCACCCAGACTGTGGTCTTGCGTGGCAAGGCCCAGGTCCGTGGCATATTCAGGCGCTTTAGGTGATGACTTGATCCCATGTGATTCAACTCCTGTCCGTAATGTGTTTCATTCGCATCGGATCTGTTTCATCCAACTTGGTGACCACAACATTGGAGGAATGGATAGGTACCCCTTCCTCCTTGTTATCAGCCTTAGAACTTGTTGCCCCTTCGATGAATATTCTAGAGTTGGCAGCATCGACACGGATAACCTTGGCCTCAAGACCACTGTTGCCACGAGGGCCTCCATGGCGCTTGCCCTTCGAGGGATGACCATAGTCGCCCCTCAATACCTTGACCTGATCGCCAACACGAACGGTCACCCTGCGCACTCCAACGAGACGCTTGTCAGTGCTCTGCAGACGGGCACGTACGCGCTTTCGCTTGGTGTGAGGTGATGCGCTGAAAGCAGCCTTGCGCTGTTTGTTTGGATCCTTGCTCTTTACCATCTTCTCACCTCAGATTATCTGTTTGGCAGTAGCCGCTATTCTTGGCCAACGCTCTGCGCTCTCCCTTGAAACTGGACCCTTGATATCGGAACCTTGGACCTCACCACGCTCATTGGTGATGACCACTGCATTGTCCTCGAACTGTACCCAGGTGCCGTCTACCCTGCGGAATGGACGGCGCTGACGGATTATGACAGCACGGAACATCTGCCTGCGGGTATCTGGAGTTCCTCTCTTGACACTCACCTTGATCATGTCTCCAACTCCTGCAGAAGGATATCGACGCAGCACTGAACCGATCTTGTAGACCGAGATTAACTGGACGATCTTGGCACCGGTGTTGTCAGCACAGATCATCTTTGCAGCCGTAGGAAGGCCACGGGTCTGCTTTCCAGCGATTCCCTTCATTGTGAATCCTCCTCCGTACTCTCGATGACACAGAATGCTACAGTCTTTGAAAGCGGCTTGCATTCCATGACCTTGACACGGTCTCCAATCGAGACCTCACCAATACAACTGGGCAGGTGAGCTGAAAGGCGACGAGTGCGCTTGTCATATCGCTCATACTTCACCATCTTACGCACATGCTGGCGCTCGATGACGATGGTGTGCTGCATTCCAACACTTGCAATAGTGCCCTCAAGAATCTGACCTCGCAGTCTCAGAGAGCCATAGAATGGGCAATTCTCATCCCCATCCCACTCCCCTTCGGGCCTGTTCACATCAACTCCGATATCTCGCATACTGTCACTTCCTGTATCTTCGATGGATGCGGTCCTCGGGCCGTTGCTTGACCAGGCTGCCATCGATGACATCCTGCTCTTCGTCGATTGTGAATCTGATGACGTTCTTGGCCATGGTCAACTGTTGGCCTCCTTGCTGGATCTTGATGGTGCGCATGGTCTCATCGATGATGAGTCCGCTATTGCCAACCAAAGTAGGGTCGCTGGAAGAGATAACACTGATGCTACGACCGAGCCATGGCATGTTTCGTACGTTCATTCATCTCACCTCCACAGTATATCCATTCTTCTTGAGTACTTCAGCAGCCTTCTTCTTGTGCTCTCCCTGCAATTCGATGGTCCGTCCTTTGACGGTTCCACCGGCTGCACAGCGCGCTTTGAGTGTCTTTGCCAACTGGTCAATATCAATCGCTGAGTCATCGATTCCTTCGACGATTGTGACCAGTTTTCCATACCTCCTTCTTACTGTTGAAATATATGCTATCTGTTGTTCCTTGGCGATTTCCTGACATATGCATAGTTCATCGGGTAGACCACAGACATTGCAGATAGTAGTCACTGAATTCACTCCTTCCTTTCCTGATGCATTCTTGTCAACATGCGAGCGATGCTGCGACGTGTTGCCCTGTAGGCACCCATGTTCGAAGCGGTTCCCCCCATGCTCTTCTCTGATTGAAGTTGCAACATCTCTTCTCGCAACTCCTTGAGTCTGCTCTTTCGTGCCTCAGCACTCATGTTATCGATATCTCGATTGGTGACGTGGCTCATACGGGCACCTCCACCAGATTCACTTCAATATCGCCTTCTTCATTGACTGCGACCTGTTCCTTTCCATAGACAGTGATCTCGTGAGGCAACTTGGTTCCTGGACGCATGATAGCGACGCTGCAACCAATGGTACCCAACTTCTTCACTGCGGTTGAGAATCCACGATCCATATGTTCCAGAGCGGTCTCACCACAATACTTGATGTGGCCAGCGATGAACTTCTGAGTACGATGGCGTGCACCGGTGATCTTTCCATTGAGGACGATCAATACACCTTTTGCCCCAGCCTCCATGATGTTGAGAGCAGTGGAGTGGCCTGCTCTGCGGAAGTACCAGCCGCGCTCAAGAGCGCTGGCCAACTTCTCTGCCATGATCTGAGCATTGAGTTGAGGTTTC
>CALCOQ010000153.1 GCA_937897005.1 uncultured euryarchaeote | reverse complement strand
TGTCAGGTACATACCCAGTGTTGTTGGAATCCAGCAGCAATCAGTTTGAATTCTCATTACTCGATATGGCTAAATCATACATCGATCTAGATGACTTGGGCTTTGATCTAGATGTGATCACGAATGCTGACCTACAGACAATTCTGAATGCAGGTTTGTCCATTGAGACCGATATGGGGGATGGATTCGTCACAGACATGATTCCAGAAGATCTGCCACCAACCAATGTTGAGGTCCGTCTCCTACTACCAGATTGGGTTGATACCGCTGATGGAACAGGAGAAGTGGTATTCACAGAGAGCAATTCGATTCTGGATATTGCCGGAACAAATCCATATGACTGGAGAAATCCAATATTGGATGGAGATGAAACGGTTTGTCAGGCCAACCAGATGAGTTGTGCAACCTTTGAGGTCGAGTTGGATGTCTCGAGATTTGCTCTGCATGAATGGAGCCAAGAGGCTGAGATGGATTTCAGCGGGACTGCAACTTTCAAGTTATACAGGATGGGGCTGACAGACAAAGCACGTGATGCTTTGGTGAATGAAGATGCAACTTTGGATATGCCCGTGGTTCCCGCCGATCTGATTCGCCTGATAATCGATATCGGAGGAAGGATGAGTGAACCATACAATACCACGTTCCCATTGATGGATGATGATATGTATCTGGCTTTCACCCGTCAAGGAATCACGGATTTTGCTGCAAGCCTAGGCGGGGTGATGACAGATGCCATTCATGAAGCCGGTACTGAAATGACCAAAGATTCTGGAAATAAAGTTGATTTCTCTCAGATAGAAGTGGTGAGCAAGGTAGGAGACCTTTCACCACCAGAGAGTACGAATGTAGGTGACTCTAAACCGATTGAACTCACTATTGAGATCAAGCAGACCACTTTGAAAGTCGCTTGGGAAGGAGGCAACAAGATGTCGCTGACCACATCATCCATGCGTTCTCCAATGATTCCCTTCATTGAATCTCTGTCAGGGATTCTTGGTGGAAATGGAATCGCAGCCAATGTGAAGACCGACAGTAGTGGTTTCGTTGTGGACGATAATGGCCAACCATTCGTGTTTGATATGGAAGGTGCTGATTTTGGTGATGAAGCCGCCGATATCATTCCAGCGATGACCTTCTCGTTGATCCTACCGGCGGGTCTTGAATTCGGGACCTTTGAATCTTCAAATGGCCGCAGCAACATCATTGACAGCGATGGCCGTCAGAAGGTCTCCTATACGATGCCCGATTCTGGTCAGACCGATACACTGTCGATTTCCTTTGTCATCGGTTGGGCATTCTTGATGCAGGAGATGTGGGGTTATGGAGCGGTCAGTCTCGGTTTCATGGGTTTGATGTGGCGGCGAAGGAAGCGAAAGCGTGCCAAGAAACTGGATAGCCTTGAGGATGAATTCGCCAACAAGAATCGTTCAAAGATATCTGAACGCCAATTCGCTTCAATGGGTGGTTGGGGAGATGAGGCTGGTGAAGCAGGTCCTCCACCAGCTCCTGGTGCTGGATTCGGAGGCGACCTTGGGGGCGGCGACGATTTCTTCAACGATGCCTCTTGGAACAAATGAGTGGCGAAACAAGGCCATTTTCTGTACCTTTCAGGGAAGGTCATGTTTCCTGAAATTCACCTGAGTAAGGAATGCATTCTCGATGTGAGTGCCTTCGAAGCCTTGGGGCATTCAGCGCTGGTGAACAGATGAATCGCTTCTCTCCAGCAGGCGAGTCGTTCATCCTTGAGTAGAATTCCTCGCCAGCACCAGACCATGGCGGCTAATCTTCGCCCTAGTCTTGACACACTGATATCTTGCAGTTCAAGACCTTCCAGAGCAGCTATTTTCTCTTCATCCTCAAGATTGTGAAGAGTCATCAGTCTAAGTGACAATTCCCTGAGCGGGTTATCTGAGGAGAATGAAGTCTCTCCCTCAAAGTGAATCTTCGCTCGAGAAGCAAGATCACTGACAATCGGGTCATCATTTCCGGCGATGTCTTCCAGGCCCTTTCTGACCTGTGCAGCAGAATCGGTATCGTTGCGATTCAATGCAATCCAATGATTGAGTGAGGCTATTGCGACCAGAGCACGCTTTCTTTCCTCGGTGTCAAGATCAGCCAGGCTGATCGAATTGATCAATCTCTCAGCCTCTAGACTTGGAACTGTATCATCCTCATCGGGCAGGGAGTCCTCCAATAATCGGGTCGCTTCTGAGATCTGTAGTTTGATCTTATCCAATCCAGTCGCCGTTTCAATGGCTTCTAGGATGTGTTTCTCGGCATCATCAAGGAGCCCTCTCTGTCTTGCAACCCTTGCTAACAGTTCAGGGGGTACATCATCCATCATTGCTAATTCTGTTGCTGCATGTTCGGCCTCTCCACGCTCAAGGGCCGTATGCACCGCCATCGACTTCAATTGCATAGCATCCGGCCATCTTCTGCACGCATCATCAACCAACGCCGCCATAGCCGCGCTGTCATGCAACAACATCGACTCAGCATGGGCATCCAGGTATTCGGAGATATCACCTTCAAGTGCGTGATTCCTCATGTGTAATTCGATGAGTCTGGCATCATCTCCAGAGATGGTCGCCCAGTTTTCAGCCGCTCTGGAATGGATGGCGAGGGATTCTTCTTCACTCCATGTCTCTCTTCTGACATTC
>CALCOQ010000152.1 GCA_937897005.1 uncultured euryarchaeote | reverse complement strand
GATGATGACAATGATGGAATCATCGACGATCTCGAAGTCTGAGTAGGTCAACCAGAATAGGTTGTTCAGAATAACCCGTCGATCATAGAACGGGTATGTGGGCCCTCCCAGTGTTGAGGCGCTGGGAGGGCCGCCCTTTTTTTTTTCTAAATATTATTTCTTTCGATGAGCGTCAGCGATAGAAAGACAGATTCTCTTAAGATAAACAGACAACTGCGATAGATACGGTATTGATACCTATACGCTCGCGTGATACCCATATGCGCATATGTGCAGCGTGCTTCAAATAGGGTAAGGAGGTGGCGAGCCGATTGGAGAGGTCACTATGACAATTGAACGAACATTGAATGAAAAAGTCGAACTTAGGCAACAGCGGTCAAAATCCTTCGGATTGGTTGCAATGTTCTTGCTCAGCATCTTGGCAGGGTTTGGAGCAGGTTTGACAGAAACAACAACTGATGAAGTCCGATATTCACTTTCTGAAACAGCAAGAGTGCCACTTTCAGTTCAGGTTCAGATTCCCGATCAAGGAGGACAAGGAAGCTGGGATGGCGGTATGGGTGAGACCTATGGTCCCGGTGGCCATCCTGCACTATACGATGTACAATATCCAGACCCTTTGGTTTCATACGGTAAGGTCAATGATCTCTCATTACTCGACCTGCGACCCCAGAACCATGGAATACTGCTGGAAGAGACAAATGGCAAGGACCACGACAATGATGGAATTCAGGATATTGACGACTTGGATGATGACAATGATGGAATCTATGACCTGTTGGAGAGATTTGACGGATGTGCCTCCACCGACCCCTATGACCATGATAACGACGGCATTCTAGATATTGATGATCTGGATGATGACAATGATGGAATTCTGGAAGGCCCTATCGATTATGAAGACCTTGAGAGTAAGGGATATGATCCTCGCAATGTGAGTACGGATAGATTCATTATTTCTTCAACAATTCATCCTTGGACAAACACAGCGGTCGGGAACAACTACCTCGCTGACCAGATGCCGATGGACCATGATAATGATGGAGTAACCGATGAGGATAATGATGGCTCCGGTTCTGGAAGATATGACGAAGATGATGATAACGATGGGCGCATCGACCAATTCAAGTGGCCCTGTGATTTTGACAGCGATGGAGTACAGGACTATTTTGACGATGATGATGATGGGGATGGAGTACCAGACGTCAGCGACACCGACCCATACAACGACAGTGTGACCACCATCATCACTTATCCTGGTGATTCTGGACAGCGCCAGTGGTCATTGAACGAGTACAGGGATTACAGTGGCGGACTTGATTTCGTCACTCTTGAAGCAAGCCGTACGCCAAATCCTTCCTTTACAGCCATTTATGATGGTGACTTCGATGGAGATGGTGTTCCAAATTTCCTTGATCCGGATACTGATGATGATGGATTACCAAACAGTGCAGATACGGATGATGATGACGACGGCATTCTCGACATGGTGGACCCGGATGACGATAATGATGGAATTCCAGACACCTGTATCAAGACCGATACCAATGGAGATGGTAAGAACGACTACACAGGCCTCAATGACAGTAATTTTCAGACCCCTGGTGCCAATACTGATGGCGTAGCGGGAATTGATTGTGAACTGGATTATGATTCAGATACTGACAACGATAGGTGGCGCCCCTTCGACACCAATTACAATGGTATTTGGGATTGGTTGGATACCGATATGGGTGGAACCACCACGCCTGACGATTTCAGCCATACCCAGTTCAATGCGTTGGACCTCCCTTACGATTCAGACAATGATAACATAGACAATGAGAATGATTCATTCCCATTGGATGAGTCAGCGATAGTGGCTACTTGGAATTGTCCTACTGCAGCAAATCCTAACCCAGTCAACCCAGATTCACGTTGCGATACCCGAAGAGCCTCTTTCTCGACTTTCAACGATTGGGATGGAGATGGGATCAGCAATTGGGATGATGTAGATGATGACAATGATGGTATTGTTGACTACCTCGATATCGACTGGGATTGCGACCTTGACAATGATAACGACCTCCATGCAATGAATGGAAGCAAGTATCGAGACGATGGCCCCAATCTTCTGGATTCAGATATTGATGGCGATGGGCTTGAGAATGACATGGATTGGGATGATGATAATGATGGTATCAATGACCTGTATGACCCAGATGACGGGAATTGCGGCATTGTCGATTATGATCAAACAGATTCATTCTATACTCCATGGTATCCCATTGGTGATGGTGAAGCAACCGATGGAACAAGAGATGGAGGAGCAGGAGGAAATTATGTGGCCAATGCAACAGACCACTGGAATCTCGTCTTCCTGATCAACCCATTCTCTGAAGTGGAACTTGATTACAATGGATATGATTCCACAACCAACCCATTGACTCCCGGAACCGTCCCTGAGTTCTACTTCTACTTCGTTGCCCGCTGGAGTCCTTGGAATGGAGGAAATGAGTGGGATATTGACTCCGATGGAGATTCCTTGCAGAATGGACTTGATGTTGATCAAGATGCAGACGGACTTCCTGATTTCTGGGACCAGGACGAAGGAAATGATGGTGTTCTTGATGTTGATGACATCAAGATGGGTGGTAGTATTGACAATCAGGATTGTGGTTGGACTGCAGGTCCATTAGGAACTGGATGGACCTGTGGATGGGCCTATGCCATTGCCTACCACATGCCATTGAATGGAGCAAATGCACAATTCGGTGCTCCATATTCCACTAGACCGGATTCAACCTTCAATCAAGGAGGATTCCAACACAGCACCAATACTACTCTTTCTTGTGCATCATCTTGTTACCAATTCCAACTTGGAGGGACCACCCTATCGGCAGTCAGTTATTCCGAAATGGAAGACAATACCGACATGTTCCTGACTTGGATGGGCACTACTTCTGGTCTCTGGACCTGGAATTTCGATGCCAATGCAGATGATTTCCCCGATGAGGTTGGAGCAGATTTCCTCAAGAATGACGTCGATGGCGATGGAGATGGTGATGGTGGAGTATCGATGCAATCTAACAACACCATCGATATCGATGATGATTACGATGCAGTTTTTGATTGGTATGATGTAGATGATGATAATGATGGGATCTGGGATTATTTCGAGATCGATAGCGATGATGACTGGGATAATGACGCGGGTCAGGATAATGGTAATTTCTTCGGAGGTACAAATTGTCTAGACAATGATGATGATGGAAATGATGCAGATGTCGATGAGGATGGTTGGTACCAGGCGGTTTGGGATCGAGGACAGATGAGCCAAGGTCTCTACGTGCCAAGGTATTACGACGTCGACAATGACAATGATGGCGTTCCAGATGCTGAAGATCCCGATGATGATAACAACGGAGTATCAGATGTGGTTCAAGAGAGCATGATTGGATGTTTCTGGGGTGAAGAACAATATCCTTGGGACCATGATAACGATGGTATCTTGAATTGGATGGATGATGACTGGGATGGAGATGGAATCAGCAACACTGTCGAACTAGCAGGAGCCACTCCGTTCGTTTCAGCATGGGACCATGATAATGATGGAGAAAGAGATGACCTTGACCCAGATGACGATGCTGATGGAATGCACGATGAAGACGAGGTTCTGTTGTGGCCACTTAGATTCGCCAGAAACTCCACCAACCCTTGGGATCACGATGATTTCGGTGATGGAGAGGGTATTGCCAATCCATTGGATGACCACACTGGTCCTGATGCAGTAGACATGGACGATGATAATGACACATGGGAAGATACTGATTATGACATTCTTGAGGAAGGTCACGTCTGTACCGATTCCGGTGGTAACACGGCTGCCGCCAGTGACTGGGACCATGACAATGACTGTCTTCTTGATGATGATGACAAACCTCCGACCTACATTTCCATGGATATGCCTGAAAATTTATGGCTTGACGCAATGAGACCAGCTGTGTTCAAAGGCCATGTCACATGGCTGAATCCATCTTCCGGGGTTCTTGAGAATGCATCTGAATTACCTGTACAAGTGCATATCGAATGGGCATCAAACAACACGACTGCGCTTGAGACAATCGATGTTTTGACCAATACCAACGGTAATTTCACCGTCGGCCAATTCATTCTTCCTGAGACTATTGATGTTGGACCAAATTCAACCTACGAAGTATATGCAGTGGTAACTGAGATGTTTACTTTCAATGGCTCTCGTTCACAGACATATACGATTGGAGCTGAAGCCAATCTGACAGTTGATTTCGCTGCTTGGAATTATTTCCGTAGCGATGAACAACCATTATGGCTTGATTTCAAAGCCCACTATATCGCAGATTGGACACGTGGTTTGTTTGATAACAGGATTGTTCATGCTCCAATCACTTTCGAGATGTCAGGTGGACCCTTTGGCAACATCACCCATCCAACGAATTTCACTGGTTTTGGCGGTAATGGCTATCGTACTGATGGTGATGGCTGGTGTTCGCTCACTTTCATCCAGGACCTTGGTGCCTCTGGGGCTTGGAAACAGGTACGTTGGAATTCAACCATGGACAATGGAGTGGGACAGATTCCAGGCGGATATGAAGAGATCATCTGGGATGATATCAACAAGAAACACAATATTGCAGAAGATGCCCAAGGCGATCCAATCAGATACAATTACACCAATACCAGTTTGCCATATGGGGACTTGGAGATAATTGCCCATGTCGACCCTACTCTAGGAGATACCAGTTCTCCCGATGAGGAGAATTGGGAATGGCCATTCCCATGGATGCACGGAGACAGCACTGACCCATTCAGGGTCAGAGTGATGCATAGGATGAACATTGAAGGAAAGGTGACCATCAAGGGAACCAACCCGATATTCTGGTGGAATGCAAGTATCAACAATCAAGACGGAACATATGGTTCATGGTCTTCTTTGTGGAATGAGCAGGCATTGGACAAAGCCAACATTGCCTATAATGATGCAAAGGCCGGGAAAGCATGGCCTCTACTGTGGTCAGGAAACCATCTTGACCTCAATGATGAAGCGGAAGCGCTTCGTCAATTCATTGATGCAGACGAAGATAATTGGTACATCTCTCTGACCAATGGTGGAGATTCGGACCTTCCTCCTTGTGGTAAGATAAATCCATTTGACCAAGAGAGTGGTAGTCGTTGTGAGATTATTCCTGAGATCAATACTGGCGAGATAGTAAGAGTTGATGGAGACGTTTCGAACAGAACCGGTTCTCCATGGACGGATGGTACAATCACCATGCAGGTAGATATCGACCACAACGATGTTTTCCAAGGAACTCGAGAAACAGCATATGTCACCACTCCTTCATTGGAAGGTGGAAAGGCGGTTTACGATTATAATTGGACTTGGTTCACAGAATATGCTGCAGGGACATATGGAATGAAGGTTGATTTCGTTAATTCTGATTTCTTCTTCACTGGAAACAGTTCTGTGCTTGCTCCAACGGGTGGATACATCAATATCACAGTGGTCGGGACCACTGATTTCCAGTTGACTTCAGTTCCTCGATTGTACCGAAATTCATCGAGTTTGATATCGGCGAGATTGGTCGATAACGCTTTGCAACCGGTACAGGGTGTGCCAGTGAACTGGAATTGGTCTGGAGGACTTGCTGGAGTCAATCACACCGATGAGAGAGGACTGTTCTCGATAGAATTCAATGTCTCTGCGAATGATGATCTTGGCAACTCCATGCTTCAATTTGAATTCGAAGGCATGGAATTATTACTTGGCAATTCTGCTCAACAAGAAATCTGGATCGTTTCACATACTCACATCACCATCGTTCAAACTTCTCCAAATGTTCGGGGAAGTGGAGACCTATGGGACTTCACAGCACAGATAACCGATGACAACAAGACCGCGATACGTGATGTTGGAGGACAAGCCCTCTCAGGTACCGTTGCTCCTTCAGGTGGATTGGTTGATGTCATATTCGAAGGTCTCGCCTTCGATAACACATATCGTAGACAGGTAGTGGCAACACTTGCTCCAAGTGCCGGAATCTTGAGTCTACCCGAGCCAGCTTCCGATAATAGTCACTTATGTGTTTTCGATGGAGATGGTGATGGAAGGCCCGATAGAGATACCAATTCAGATGACATCCTTGATCGAAATGAGACGGTTGGATGTTTGAAATCCAATTTCTTGCCATTGGATCCTGAATTGTTACGAGAGGACCCGACTTCCTTCCTTCCAGATGGTTTCGGCCCAGTCAATGTCTATCTGAGGTTTGAAGAGGCATTGCCGAATGAGGGATGCGCTCAGATGCAACCACAATACCTTGGCCTTCAGGGTAAGTGGGACCCATGTCAGGACATTCAAGGCAGCGATCATTACAGACGAGTCATGCCATACAATGGAAATGGATTCAGTTTGATTGGAAATACTCAGTTATTGGTTGATTATCAGATAGTCTATACCTCAGAATTCGATGTCACTCAGAATGAGGTCATTGAGAAACCAATGACTGTGACCGGTCATCTTTCTGATGAATTGGGAACCAACCTGAGCAAGCGACAGATTCGGGTTTCGTATGAGATGATCAACAGCCCAGACGGCCCCGTCGCCTGTATTCCATCAATCACCGATGATTTCGGATACTATATGATCGAATGTCCATTATCTGGTGTCAATGCTGGAACAGCTCAAGTCACTGTGACATACAACGCATACGACAATAATGATGCATACCGATATCTCAACAAATCGGTGACGGTCAACTTCGAGGTTTTCTCCAACAGTACATTGTCGATCTCAGAGATTGGCCCGTTCAAGAACAGTTACGAGCAGTGGCCATCTCTGGAAGAAGCGAGTGGTGGTGAGAGATTCGACGTCCTCTATCTCAAGGAATCATTCCACATCGATGCATCTCTTATCCAGAGCAATGGGCAAGCCATCGGCGGTAAGTGTTTGAACATCTACATCGATCCAGACAAGAACACCCGTCCATTCGCAAGAATATACACGGACGATGCAACAGGAACGATTGAATGGTTCAGTGCCAATCCTCAACATAACCCAAGTCTGAAAGGAATTGAACCATCATCTGGTGAATATGAGGGATTCCGAACAATTCGAGTTGCTTACGAACCTGACAAGAACACCAATGTTGGAACTGGATGTCAAGCGGAGGTCAGTAGCGTTGTCAATGGTTCATTCATGGACAAGGTGGTTCTTGTCAAGAGCAGAGTCAGCATGTATCCAAAGGAGATATGGGCAGGCGGCTCAGATGGTGGATTCTATGAGGGCGAGATAGTCAGTGGCCAAGTTGCACTTCTCAGAGACAGAACTGGATTGGCTGTTGAGAACGAGGATGTCATCTTCACCCGAGAATACTGGGACCAAGAGGCTGGAGAGTGGGTGCATGCAGGAATGAACCTCTCCAAGACCAATGAGCAAGGTATTGCGTCCTTCATGTGGCCTTTCACTGGGACCACTTGTGCAGGTGCAACCTGTGAAGGTAAATGGAGAATCACTGCAAGTTTCGATGGTTCGCAATACTTCTCTGAAACTGCAGATAACATCACCTTTGTGATAACAACGACGGGGAAATCGTTGACTGAACAGCAGAGCGGATTCTTCTCCAAGGAGACCGGTTTCGCTCTTGCCATTCTGGTATTGACCCTGGCCATTGTTGGAACACTGTGGTACAAGCGTGCTATGGACCGTAGAAGGATTGAGATGTTGCGCGGTATTCTTTCAGATACCATGATGCAATTGCGTGCAGCCAACGAGTACATCGCTGTCATCTTCAATTGTTACAAGGACCTTGTCAAGCACTTCCGCCGTTATGGATTCATGAAGAAGGTGTACGAGACCACTCGAGAATTCGAGTCAGCAGTACGTTCTGCATTCGTTATGGTACCTCCTGAACAGTTGGATGATTTCCTTGCTATCTTTGAAGAGGCGAGATATTCGGATCATGATATCGGACCAACTCATCGAGACCGTGCTCTTCAGACATTGCAGGCCATAACCAACAGTCTGACAATGGCATTGGGAGACACCGGACAGATCCTGAGGACAGAGGAACATGCAGCGAGTCTCTATGACGAACAGGTCAAGGCAGGCTCATTCACTGATTCAGAGGGTAAGACCATCATCCAGGGTCAGCAGGATGACCAGATAGATTTCAAGATTTGAAGTGTCAGCAGCAATATTGCAGTACACTCTGCATCCATTGAGCGGGGCTACTTCAACCAATGGTTACCCACTGAAACACGGGAGTTTCAACGACTCGGAAATCTGATATGAGAATGTTAAAACACTGGATGGTTATGGGAGAAACATGTCAATCATAGTAGCTTACAATGATGCATGGGATAACGGAGACGTAGACGCACTTGCAGAGATATTACACGATGAATTTGTGTTTAATCCACACGTTGGTGGCCTTACAATGGGCAAGTCTGATGCGCTAGAATTTGCGGGTACTGGAGCCGTGACTTCTGAAGGAAACAGAATACTTTTCGAAAATGATGAAGTTGGTGTTTCTCATTCAGTTGTCCACTTTGCTAATGGCTCAGCTTCAGAAGCCGTACTTTCTTTCATGCAATTCAAAGATGGTAAGATCGTGTCGATGGAAACCGGCGCAACTCCATTGTCAGATGATTATCGAGTCATCGGTAGCGACTAGAATGGTCAACACCCTCGCGCTCACAATGACTGAATCAATGCGTTGATTTACTCTAATTGTGAAAACCACATTTGAAATGATGTAAGTCACCCCAACGCTCATGGTCGAGCGATTACAAGTTCAATCTCGCTCTCCATTTGAGATTCATCATATACTGACCGGTTTGGAAAAAACTCCAGAAACAAACGTTGAGTCTGAACTGTTTCTGCCAGAAGGTGAAGGACCATTCGGATGTGTAATTGCCCTTCACGGAAGCATAGGTTGGGCATCTCATCATCAGGACCACGTCAATGGTTGGCTCGATGCTGGGCTCGCGGTTTGTAAGGTGAATTCATTCATCTCAAGATCGATTGATTCCACGGTTGATGATCAACTCTCAGTAACCCATTCAATGATGCTCGTTGACGCTTTCAGAACTCGTTCTGTGTTAGAACAGGATCCTAGAATTGGAAAGATTGGAATCGCAGGGTGGAGCCTTGGTGGAACTGTAGCACTGTATTCAGCATGGTCTCCAATTATCGATATTCTAGGGACTCCATTTGATGCCCATCTGCCATTCTATCCAGCAGCTCATATCCGCCCTGATATCCAAAATTGGTCAGACTCACCCATTTTGATTCTTCACGGAGATGCTGATGATTGGACTCCTCTTCATCTGGTTGAAGGACTAATGCCTCAACTACCAAATGCTACCTTGCACGTCTATCTAGGAGCGCACCATTCCTTCGACAGTGAGAAAGAATTCACACTGCTTCCCAAGGCCGTTCGTTTGAGGAAGCGGACTGCTAGAATCGACAAGAATGGATACATGTCTGGGAAATTATTCCTAGGTATCCGATTACCTTTGAACGAACGCTGGCAACGACGATGGATTATCCGAATCTTGCGGAATAGAGGCGCTCATGTGGAAGGCAATCCCACTGCTCGTGCGGATTCTCTAGTTCGGGCTAGAGAGTTCTTCATGGAGCAACTTTGCTAGGGTAATTCGCCAGCTTATTGGAGTAGGATCAAAAATCAATCCAGATATTCTGAATTCTGAAGGGTCTAATTTCAGAATAAGCGGACATTAACCCACAGAAATTGCATCGGCCCCTTCCAAAGGACGTAGTTTGGGAGGGGACCGCTCCTGCTACGGGTGATACATAGGGCTCCCTTGCGAACACAAGGGAACTATTTGTGCTCAAGTATGCACAATTCAAAATTTGGCTTGTGCTTGAGAAAATTTCCGCTCACTCTGCACCCAATGAGCGGGG
>CALCOQ010000151.1 GCA_937897005.1 uncultured euryarchaeote | reverse complement strand
CTTCGGTCAATCCTCCAAATCCACCCTCTGATGGAACCTCGACGGAGACCTTCACATTCGCATCTTCAGTTTCGAAATAAAGGGAGGCAGTGAAGTATGAAGCGCGAAGGGACATCTTGATGTTGAATTCTTTATTCTTCTCAAAATCATCTGCCACGGTACAACTCATCACATCTTCATCGAGATAAGCGCCCGGTTCCATGTCCAAATCGAGTGCTATCGGCAAACATTCAACACCCATTGCTGATAACTCATCATTGTTACTGATTTCGAACATCGCGGCAATCTCTACGTTGCCAATGTTCCTGACTTTGGCGCTGATGTTGAATGTCTCTCCAGGCTTGCTGTTCAAAGTGAATGCAGTGGCTGAATATTCAAGATCAATGAAACCCTGAATGCTGGCAGTTATTCCTGCGCTGGTTGTAGATTGGATTTGTTCATTCAGCGGTACTGCGCCCAACTTGGTAACGGTTGCATTCAATTCAAAGTTCGTACTTTCAATCGGCGATCTGATATTAGCATAGAAGGTAATTGATACTTCTTCAGTAGCACCCGCGGCAATAACTAGATTTTGATCTGAAAGAGATGTTGTTATCAGTGTGAATTCCCATTCTGGAGAAAGTGATAGTTCAACAGTTTTTTCATACATTGCCCCATTCTCAACCTGACAAGCAATGGTTTCTTCTCCACTTGAGCCTGAACTGACATCCAGGTCCACTGAATCCGGTTGACATTGTAGAGAGACTTCCACCTCAAATTGTGCTTGCGCTTCAGCAGCAGTGAAGTTCAGAGCAAAGAAGCAAACAATGCCCAGCAGCAACACGCGATTGACAGTCCGCACGTCAACTCCCTGCCAAGCCTCCGTCATATGCTTGTCGACTTTATGAAAAGTGGATTATTCACTCTCTCCATACAGCCGCTGTGGGATTTCATGATGCGCCAACCAGAGTTTCTCTTCGTCCAGACCTGCCGCCACAAGGGCTTGTGTCCGCTTGGGCACTGTCTTGGGACCGAGTACTGCTCCTGGTCTCTTCGCATCATCCATGTAATCAGTCTCCATCACAAAACCATCCTTACAATCGGCAATGGTAGCCATGATCGTCTCGACGCTCCCCTTTCCTACAACCACGGAAGGTATGAGTCCAGCAGTGGTGGCCGCGTCAACCTCTGAAGGAGCGTGATGTCTGACCAGACGAGATGGTG
>CALCOQ010000150.1 GCA_937897005.1 uncultured euryarchaeote | reverse complement strand
GATTCCTCGGCCGTTGAACGTGTCTCTCGAGCAACCTCGTCCAGCAACTTGTGTCCAGCAGGAGTGATGATTCGGCCCTTGTAGATGGTCTGATCCTCGTCGTGGATATTCTTGATCTCCTTCTCGACCACTTTCTCAATCAATCCACTTTCCTCGAGTTGGATGAGACATGTACGTACCACCTTGCGGCTACCCTGCCCTGCTCTGTTGGGAGCAGAGTCTCGGTTGACCTTGCCGCCGAAGGCCTGCGCGAGATGGGTGGAGCCGATTGGGCCGTCACGAGCGACTTTCCTGAGAATGGCCGCACTACGGACCGCCCACCAATTCTCTTGCTCGGGAGGACGCTCCCTGTGCACTCCAGTCTTTACCACACTGGCCCACTCAGGGGCTGATATGCTATCCATGGAAGACAAACGTCCAGCTAGCGCTGGGATGAGAATATCTGCTGGAATATCGCGAAATGTGGTCATGACAAGCACCGAGCGACTCGCCGACAGACCTCCTCTATTTGAAAGGCACGGGGGGCCGTAGGCCCTCCCGTAGGAATTAGGGATAATGTTGAATGGTAAGATTTGAAGCGGAAAGACCGCCGCGGAATACCATGAGGCGTGCATTGGCACAGAATCCAAATCTGCTACGCACCCTGATTGGACTGGGTCTAACGCTTGTCATCATCCTCTCATATGCAGTATATGGAGCGACCATCAATACTGAATATCACGTGTATACAACAGAAAGTAATTCAAGCACTGCACATTTGACATTGGTGAACAATTCAACCACTATGAATGATGGTCAAAAAGAACAGACTGAGTGGATATGGCACGCCAATATCAACACGACGAATCTGTCTTGGGTGAATGCTAGCCTGACTGGAGTGCCAGATGGCAGTATTCTCAAGATCATCAATATTGCAGGTTGGTACAGCCACCCTGAACTGGGTTCAGAGGATGCTGACCAATTCAATTGCGCCTCGCAATGTGTGAATAGAACATCACATTCCTCGGTCAGTAAAGGTGGGGCCGCCGAGTTGACTGGGCTGACGTCCACAGACCCCGCTAGAAGAGACGGCGGAACGGTTCGCGCCGAAAATGCCGCGCAGGCGAGGGAGATGGCGGCCGATGCAATCTCACATGAGTTCGATGAACCTCATTGGGAGATCAGAGTCACCATCATTGGCAATGATTCTGAAGAGCCAGATGTCCAGATCCAATATGTCAATGAAGAGTTTTCCAGTATCAAGCAATTTGCCCTTGATGCTGCCACTGAGATGATGTGGTCTCTCGCCGCTGTAATCGGATGCTTCATTCTGGTCCTGGTCCCCATCATGTTGATCTACATCTTCTCCAGATTGGGAGACAAGCAGGATGTAGATCTTCTGAATGACAATTCAGAGCAAGAATAGGAGGCTGAAATAGCCAACATTTCGTCGCCACCATCAAATATCTAGTGCAGTAATGCATCTTTGAGGCGTATGCGTTACTCGGTATATTGTACCCTTTTCGTGCTGCTGCTGGGCACTGGAGCAGGTGCCTTGTCACAAGTTGTCATGGAAGCGGAGGCTGCTTCAGGAAGAGCCGGTGTAGACGTATATGTCAGTGATATCGACATCACCTACACGAACTCTGCTGATGAGAGCAAGTATCGGATGTTCAGCAGCAATTACCCGATTTCAGGATTCAATCGTCCTGAGAACCTATTCGTGGTTGATGGAGTTCTGGATGTAGAGATGACCATTACGATAACAGCATCCAACAGCGGGACCAGTGACTCCTCGACATTCACTGCTGAGGTCGTTATTTTCCACGATGAATACACTGAATTTGAACTTCATAACACCAGTTTCACTTTCCCGAACGTTCCAGCCTCTGGATCTTCATCAACCAGTTTCACATGGACACCCAGTTACTCCGGAAACCATAGCATGGAGATTCGGCTGCAGAACTTGAATGACGATGTTTACTCTAACAACATCAAATCACGACATCTGACTGTCGCCTATCATTATGACAACTGTGACGACCTCTCACAGTGGTCCCAGGGAACTGGATGGTCAAGCAACACCGACGCCTATATCTCCACTGGGACGGCATGCCACGTGGGCAATGGACAGAGTAGTACCTACGGCTCCTCCTGGTCCACATCGCTTGATATGCCAATCATGAATCTAGGTAATCTCGCCACCAATCCAACTAGAGTCATTGGCCTCAGTTTCTTTTACACCGGTTCGATACAGAGTGGGGATCTGCTTTCCATCCAAGCCAGAATCAGCAATGGTAGTTGGGAACAATTGGCTTCGCTGACGGGAACCATCGATTCAAGTTTCCTCGATGGTTCAACAAATTGGCAGACCTTTTCGAATACAGCTGGTAGTCAAGTCACTCCAATAATTCCAATGCAAGCCAGGCACTTTCATTCCTCGAGCCAATTACGCTTCGCATTCACCAGTGATGCCAGCGGAGAGGATATTGGATATTGGCTCGACGATCTTGTCATTCTATATGATCAAAAAGCCAGAGTCGAGGAATTCGAATGGACCATCAACAGCATAACTGACAGTCAGGCCCGTAGAGGAGAATGGTCGGATCATACGGTTCAGATTTCCAATCATGGTAATCTCTCTGATAGATTCCTACCAGAGGTGACTGGACTTCCTTCAGACTGGGAGGTTGCATTCAATCATGAAACTGGTTCCAATATAGACACCAATAACGGCGTCCGTGTTTCTCCGGGTGATAGTAAGAACATCCGGGTCAGGGTGAAGCCTGGACCCAATGCCAGCATCGGAAATCAATCTTTCACTATCAACATAAATAGCCATGAACAAAACACTGTCAGCGACCAGATGAATGCTGTCATCAGAGTGCTTCCAGATCATATCCCCCTGATACTTGAGCAAGTGAATATGCCGACATGTGTGGCTGGGTATTCTTGTGAGTTCTTTGTCGACATTGACAACGTTGGTGACTCATTGGATATATTCGACATCATGGTCTCACCCTTCGATATCCGAGAAGGTTGGTCTCTTGGTCTAGCGTGGGACCAGGACAGTGCGATCACCATAGTTCCAGGGGTTCCGGAAACGGTGAAATTCATTGTCAGTGTTCCGGAAAATGAAGTTCCGGATGTGTATAGTTCAGTGACACTCGAGGTGACCAGCAGGTCGGATTCCTCACGTTCGGACAGCGAGCTGATTCGTGCTGCTGCTGCGATGGTTTCAATCGCTGAATTCAGTATCCAAGACATCCATGTCCCGCCCTCAGGTTGGATAATCGACCCCGGTGGTTCGGTGGATGTTCGGTTCACATTGTGGAACAATGCTTCACGTCAAGACACTTTCAATTTTGATCTCGAGGTCCAAGGCAGCAAGACCTGGAGTGTTGACGTACCTGAATACCCCAATCTGCCAATCAACTCACGGTCAAGCACGGTATACACAGTTACTGTGAATGCTCCAGAAAGTGCCCAAGCTGGAGACCCTGGGCCTGTTTTGATTCCCTATGCTACCAGTACGCGTTCGGGAATGAATATCACAGGACTCCAATTCAATCATATCGAAGTTTCAACCATCCATGATATCGTCATCAGAGAAGTGGATATGCCTTCGACGATAACGCCTGGAAAAGCGACAGTCTACACGGTTGAGATTGAGAATGATGGCAATGGAGTAGTGGATGTCATCATGACTCTTCCAGATCTTCCTCAAACTTGGGAATGGTGGACCATTGTGGATGGAGTGAATATTTCTGGCCCGATTCGATTGACTCCATCTTATGATCTACAAGATATTGCAGTCATTGGAATCAATATTCTTGCTCCTTCAAATGAAGTCGCAGGAGAGAGTCTGGAGTTCACGATTTCCATATCCCCATTAGAAGGTGAAGACATCTCTCCAGATGATAACCACCTGACTCACGAAATCATCACGGCACAGGTCAAGCGACCTGTATTGACTCCTCCTGCTTCATCTGAACTGCAAATGGATACAAGTGGTGAAGTTGAATTCAATTTCACGGTCACCAATGTAGGAAATATCCCCGATGATGCACTTAAGGTCAAGGCCACCTATACTTCCGCCCCTGCAGGAGCAGATATCTCCGTGGTCATTGAACGAGTAGGAGGTGGGCAATCTCTTGGTTCAGAATGGCTCATCAGCACACTGCTGGATGGAGCCAGTGCAGATTTCATTGTCACAATAAAATCAGAATCTGATCTAGTTTTGAATACTAAAATCGTTGTCACATTGATGGTCATTGGCGGACTGGATGAGAACAGCCAACCATATCAGATTGAACATGAAGTAGAAATCGTCGCTGACAATCGAAGGGATGTTTCGGTTAATCTGGTATCTGATACCCTAGATAGCCTCCTCGATGATGGTGAGCAACATTCCTTCGCCCTGGAATTCAACAGCGGCTCTTCTATCGATGAATACGTATCGATCATCTTCGTCTATGCAGGGGACATGAAATGCAATGGACTTGAAGTTGGAAACGTGCACAACCTGACCCTGGTGGAACCACCAAG
Source organism: uncultured euryarchaeote (assembly GCA_937897005.1). Classification (GTDB taxonomy): domain Archaea; phylum Thermoplasmatota; class Poseidoniia; order Poseidoniales; family Poseidoniaceae; genus UBA226. Next base: position 10,719 of record CALCOQ010000150.1, on the reverse strand, counting down.
TCTTGCAACCACATTCTACTCCTTGGAATGTGTGATTGACCGGGCCGGTTCGGGAACCGTCAATGATATCAATATCAAGGTATCAATCGATGATGAAACTATTTTTGAGAGGAATGCTGCAGCATCATGGAAAGAGGGTTCTAAGGCCTCAGAGGGCCTGTTATCGGCACTTGGTGAAGAGAGTATCTATGCTGGTGGTGCGGGAATTCTATTGCTCATCGTCATCTCATTATTGGTGATGTCTCGAAGCAAGGAGGAGGATGCGGACGATGAGATTGAAAGTCAATATCCAGACGCTGTTGAGTATGGCCAACCTGCTCAGGTAGAGAGTTCATATCCACAAGAGACAGTACCATATGGACAGAACTTCGAGCCCGTACTGCAAGCTGCCAGTTCCTATCAGCCACTACCTTCAGGTCCGCCAGCCAGTACCGTGCAGCAACCAGTTGTCGAACAGCAATCTCTTGCAAATGCATCAGAACTGCTGACTCCAACCACTACTGCAGTGATTGAGGATAGAACCTATTCTGATGGCTTCAGCAACTCCCAACTCCTCGCTTCAGGATGGAGTCAACAGCAGATCGATGAGAGATATGCAGATACAACAACCGTAGTCAGTGAAAGTTCTCCTGCTCCGCTTCAGAATGCTTTCGATTCATTGGTGACAACACCAATTGAGCAGGAAGTGGCCGCTATTGAGACGGTAACAATTGAAACTGAGATGATTCAAGATGAAGAAGTGAATATCGATGTTGATATGATTTCAACTGACAGCAATACTCTGCCATCTGTGAATTGTATCATCAGTGGAGTGGCCCTGACCGCCAACCACCAATGGAGTCAGTGTCCGGAATGTGGAGGGTGGGCAGACGCCACGGCCAAAGCCACAGTAAGTAATTGTCCGCGCTGCCGTGCTTCATGGTAGCCGACATCGTCTTGAAAGAATCACCTTCAGAGATGGGCATGGAGTTGTCTGGTGCATGGTATGCTCTATTCGTTTCAGTATCTTTTCTGGGCATCAGCACGTGGTATCTACGCAACTTCTCGGAAAAAGTCAATTTAATGCGATTCTGTGCAATTCTTGGCAGCGTCTGTATGTTGGGATTGGTAATCTGGACATGGAACTTGGACTGAGGTATGAAGTATGGTCGAATTACCAGGCGTCGAAGAACATGAATTAGCGGACAAGTATCCTGTCCGTTTGCCAGTTTGGTGGGCTCGAAGAGGTGGTGCGGGAGCGCATCCCGTAACAGCCGGTGTAAGTGGCAGACGAGTAGTATTGCGGTTCGAGAAGAAATTCAACAGGTTGGAGAGAATGGCACATCGCCTGCTTGGAGGGAGTAAGGAAATTCGCAGGCCACTGGATGACCTCAACAGTTTACTCTGGGAATTATGCGACGGAAACAGGAGTTTTGCCGAAATCTGCAGAAGTCTTGATTCCACCTTCCATGAAAGAGTAGCCCCTGTTCAGGAAAGAACTGCTCTTGGATTGAGGAATCTGAAAATGTTGAACTGCATAGCGATTCTCGATGAACCCTTCGCAGATGGCTGGCCAACGGGACCGGGGGTAACACCTCCGAACCAGAATCTCCCCGAATTAGATGAAGCATTGGACTTCGACGCAGAACCGCTGGATGGTGAAGTCTGTGATTGGCCAGAAGAAGAATGATCAGAGTAGTGAATTGATGAGTTCCGGCGGACGGGTGATGACCGCAATACTGCCGTTATCGTACACTGGACGTTGCATCAATCGGGGATTGCTGGCCAACAATGAGGCAACCACCTGCGGGTCATGGAGAGTATTCACGTCCACCCCTGTACTTGGAAAATCTGCATCTTGTACTCTGACCAGAGAACTGGCATTTCCTTGCAAGCGAGAAATCAAATCAAGTATCTGGGCCTCATCCAAGGGGGTCTTCAGATATTCAACCAATGTGAATTCAGCCTTTGAATCCACAGCAATAGCCAATGTTTGTCTTGATTTTGAGCAACGCGGATTATGATACAGGGTTCCCATGCTCAGCGGAAACAGTAGCCATTCACAAGGCTTGCCACACCAATCTCAAGCCAATACCGTCAGATATCCTATCAATTTCAGCACTAGCTCTAGCTGCACTTCTAGTCGCTTCCGACTCTGTGAACCATGAGCCTCCCCGGTGCACTCTTCGCGAGGGGTTTCCTCCCGCCAGCCATGCAGATGCATCACTGGGAGCTCCTCTGAAATCATCATGCCATGTATCAAGACACCATTCAGCAACATTGCCACATATATCATGGAGACCCCATGGATTTGCCTGCTTCTGGGCAACCATCTTCGATGTTCCACCTGAATTCCCTGCATTCCATACATGTTCATGGATATCCCTGTCAGCATCTCCTGAATACCATTCACTCTTGGTTCCTGCTCGGGCTGCAATCTCCCATTCTGCTTCACTGGGCAATCTGAATATTCCATCATGGTGCCAGCCATCCATTGCATCAAAAAAATCCGACAGCCTATCTCCAAAATTGTTGGCGGCCACCCAATCAACTCTCTCTACTGGCCGTAACCCCGCATCAAAACCATCACAGAAGCGACTTGGATTTGAACCACAGACTTCGCTCCAGACACTCTGCAGCACCGGCCTGATGGAAACCCAAATCTCTGAATCCAACAACACTGTTCGAACTGGAGATTCATTAGGATTCGAACCAGACCTTTCACTTCCTATACCATACTCTCCGACTGGCAACAGAACGTACTCCTGACCCAAGGGGTCCTTTCTTCTCTCCATGCTCATTCCTCAGCAACTATCGGAGACGTTTTGCCGCATCTATCAAAGATGCAACAAGTGTTTCAATTCTGCCGCTGATCTCATCATCACTGAGATTTCCGTCCTCATCAAATGCCTCCTTGACATGGCCAACAGCTACTTGCTCCGGAATCACCCAACCATGTAACCAACGAATACACACCCGCATATGATTAAGAGTATTGGAATTTGAAATCCCGCCAAGACTGGACATCAGAGCAAAGACCTTGCCACTCACGTGATCCTTGTACAACCAATCAAGCGTGTTCTTCATGACACCTGACATGGTACCGTGATATTCGGGACTGGATAGGATGAATGCATCGCATGAACTGGCCAAAGATTGGAATTCCTTGACATTCTCATTCTGCCAACAACCTTCTTCACCAACCAAAGGGAGTGGCTTCTCTGCCAGTTCCCAGAACTGGATGTCGGCACCAGCCTCCTCAGCCATTGCCAAAGCAAGTCGGACAAGTCTAGTATTCTTTGATTCATTCCCATAACTCCCAGAAAGGCCGAGAATCTTGATGGCACCATCTCCCATGGTGGCCGCTCATCATTCACGTTCAAAGTGATTTGCAATAAAGGGCTGTCAAGATACGGAACTTGATGAGGTAATGCTTATCCCATGTTCGTACCGGTCTCCTGCCGGTGTATCTGTGACCTCCATCGGCAACAACCCCGCCCCGGACCCAACCTCCATGCTGACTGAGGGTGATGATATCTCATCCGAAGCCTTGGAAAACGCCGGCCTCTCCAGCATGGTGGAGGAACCTGTTGTGGAACCAGAAGAAATGGCTGCTGATGACCCATGGGCGATGACTGATGTTGATGAGGTTGGTGAAGTCACCAGCGCCCTATCCAGCGATCTGAAGATGGATGAAGATCTGGAAACGGTCGCAGTAGAAGGTTCTGATGAACTAGAGACTATGATTGCAGATGGCGAAGCACTCACTCGTGATGGAAATAACCGGGAAGCTTTGACGTTGTTCAACAAAGCAATTGCAATGGACCCTGGGGCGGAGATGGCGTGGTTCAACAGAGGAGTCATCCTTGAAGCACAAGGCGATACTCGTGGCTCACGTCAGTCGTTTGGAATCACGCTGGATCTTAATCCTGAGCATGGTCCCGCTGCTGCAAATCTCGCAATAATCTTGGATCGCATGGGCGATTCACAAGGAGCGAAACGCTGGGCCAAAGTGGCACTCGATAGTTTTCCTGGCCATCACTTGTTGCTGGATCTCTTGCGGAAAGGTAATTCTTCAGATTCTGGAGTCGTAGCAGATGCGAATACGGATGATATCCGAATCATGGGTCAGGCCCAAGCCTCAGAGGCAGCTCCAGAAAGGGCTGATCTGGTGTGGTCAGAGGATGATGTGAAGGATGCTATGGATGCGCATGGTGTACGCGATAGAGAAGCAGTATTGGAGGAAGCCAGATTGCACGATGCTGATGGTAATCTGTATCTGGACAAGGAGGAATTGCATTCTGCTGCCGGGTTGGTAGCGGCAACGAAAGTCGCCGAAGCAGAGGCTGAATCGAGAGCAGCGTCCAGAGAAGTGGACGGCGTTGGAGAACAGACTTTGGTTTCTTCAGGTCCTGATCTGGAAACTCTGTGTAATCAAGCCAAAGGATTGCTTCGCACAGGTGATGCAAAAGGAGCATTGTCAATGTTGATGGAACATCTTCACGACTCGGCAGCGCAGCATCCGGATTCATGGAGGATCGCTGCTGGAGCAATGGCTAGACTGGACCTCAATGACAATGCTATCGATGCTTTCAACCATGCATTGAATCTAGATGATGGAGATGCATCCGCATGGTACAATCTAGGAGCCATCCATCGTAGAAAGAGTGAGAATGAACGTGCTGCAGAGTGTTTCAAGAATGCGCTGGAACGAAAGCACGATTATGTCAGAGCCGCTCACAGTCTTGCCACCATCAGTATCGAAACGGGAGACATCGAGGAAGCATTGAATTCGTGGAGGAAATTGTTGGAACTGGAACCTGAACATGATTCAAAGAATGATTTTGCCACCCTATTGGTGGAGCTAGCTGAAGGAGAAGCGGAAGTTCTTGAGCATGTGAGTGGAGTCCCCCCCACCATCCCCGAAGGGCCCGTTCTTGCAGCGGAAGTTCTAGGCATGTTGAGTGGTGATTCTACTTTGAGGGCACGCGCGTTGAGTATTGCTGGCATGCATACTGATGCAGTTCTTTGTTGGAAAGAAATGTTGAAGATCAATAAAGAAGAGGCATCATACTGGTTGGGTCTTTCCAAAGCCTTGATCGCAGCAGGTGACGAATCGACTGCGGCCCGATGCAGGAAGAAGTATGACGAGTTGAGCGGAGGAGTATCTCTGGATTCTGCCAATCAATCTCTGGCCATAGAAAGCCCACAACCTGCTGCTGTAGCGGTAGTAGAAGCGGTTTCCATTCCACCAGAGCCGGCTCCTATACTTTCTGAGTCTATTCTTCTGAAGCCAATTCCTGAACCTGTGGCCACGGAGACGGAAGTCATAGAATCACCTGAGATCGATTTGGCCAAAGTCGCATTGGATGCTACACAGAAAGTTTCCTCTGAAGCCAATATCTCAGTGGTTGCCAAGTCAACAGCTATTGCCAACCAAGATGTTGAATGGTACAACAAAGGATTGGGGTTGCTGGCTGACAAGAAGTACAAGCAAGCCCTATCTTGTTTCGACAAAGCCCTCCCGATGTTCACGCATGATGATGCGATGATCATCAGAATACTGAATGCCCGAGGGAATTGTTTCTATTATCTTGAGGAATATCCGAAATGTATCGAAAACCATCACAAGGCTATGCTCATCGACCCTAATTCAGTGACCGGTGCCACATTGTACAACATGGGAACGGCATATGGCGAGATGGAAAGGTATGATGATGCGGTCAAGTGCTTTGAACAATCGATTCCACGTGATTTGACCAAAGAACAACAGAAATTGGCCAAGGAACAAGTTCGCCGCTGTAATCTCTTGAGCAAAGAGAAGACCAAGAAGGGACGTTGAGGATAAGCATGGATTCGGAACCGGTTGAAGATGTCATCGGACGTCTCATTGATTCCGGACTTGAAGAGAAGGAGGCAAGAGTTGCTGTTTCTCTGGCAGGGCGTGAACCGCTCAAAGCCAGCGAGATCGGTAACATGGTTGGAATCACTCGCATGGACGCATACAACACCCTGAAGCGCTTGCAGGAAAAAGGTCTAGCCAGCTCCACAGTGGATCGGCCAATGCGTTTTGTCGGTCATGCTATTGCAGACATCTTCCGACTTCTGATCAGTCATGAGGAGGCTGAACTTCGTAGACTGAAACTCCATCTTGATGAACTCAATAATAACTTGGAAGCATTTGTCACCTTGCCACCTGATCTCCGTGAACCTACCTTCACCGTCATCAAGGAGAAGGCGCATATCCAGGCTTCATTGAAGAGATTCATCGAAGATGCAGAGAATGATGTGACATTGATATTGGGACGATGGGGAATTCTACACATCGAACGCTCTGGGAGTATTGAAGTGATCAATCAAGCCTCACGGAGAGGGGTGAATGTAAGAGTGATCGCTCAAATAGAGGAAAAGGCCAATCGTTTCTACGATGAACTCCATGCAGCGATCGAGGTTCGACATAGTGATGTTTCCACTTCAGGTTCTGTGTTGATCGATGAGGATGTCGTCATACAATTCATGTCCATGGACTCTAATCCAATCGGCCGTGGAAAGGACGATAGTGCATTGATAGTTGAATCGGAGGCATTCTTGAAGGCTCAGCGCGAACTTGTTGATTCTGTTTGGGCCAATTCAATTGACATCAATAGTGCAAGGAGCAGGATTCTGGATAAACAGATGATTGAACCTTTGAATATCTCATTTGGAGGGGGCTCATTCTACAATAGATTGAGAGAAGGTATTCTTGAGGCAATGATGGGAGAAGGTGATTCGATTGTTGGATGGACAAATACAGTATTTCGCCACCAAGGTGAGCCTCTCCCGCAGATTCCATCGAGAGCCTTTGAGCTCATGGGAATAAATTTAGACCCTGTTCTGCGTAACATCGGGAGAAGAATTGGTGAGGAAATCGCATTGGAATATTCACATATCGATGATAATGATGATTTCCTTTGGAAATTGAAAGAGATATGGATGGAATTGGAGATGGGCGAATTGACTATCGAGGGAGACCCTCCTGAAACCGTGGTCGTCAAGGATGGTGGAGCCTGTGGCGGACAACCTGCCCTCGGTGGAATGTTCTGTCATCTTGATGAGGGAATCCTGAGCGGGATATTAGAAGCGAGATATGGCCATTCAGCAGAGGCGGTGGAGAGATTATGTACGTCGATGGGTACTGATCATTGCCAGTATGATATTCAATTCAAACGTTGAAAATTACACACACGTTGAAAAAGGAGCCCTGTCAGGAGGGTTTGATTAAGATGGATTGCGGAACCTGTCCTACCACCGATGCAGTTGTTGTCGAGGTCCCCGAACAGGTGGACTGTATGCTAACAGTCACTGAATCAGCGGTCAAGATGTTGTCTGATGCATTTGGTGAAGACCGTTCAGCAGCCTTGTTGGTTGGAGTTCTTTCTGGAGGATGCTCCGGATATATGTATGATTTGCAGATAGTCACTGAGACTGATATCGATTGTCAAGAATTGACCATTGAAGGATTCCGAGTTCTTGTTCCCAATGCAGTCAGCCATCTTTTGAATGGAATCGAAATCGATTATGTTGATCAATTGATGGGAGGGGGCTTCAAGATAAACAATCCAAATGCCGACCGCTCCTGTGGTTGTGGTGAGAGTTTCGGATGAAACTTCATTCTACAGTCGAAAGAACACTTCTGATTCTTAGAGGTGGAGACAGTATAGGTTTTCTGCATCGGCTATCAACCAATCATCTTGAGGATATGAAGGTCGGTTCATGCACCAGTACAGTATTCACTGATTCAAATGCCAGAATAATAGATATGGGCATCATTGGAAAAATGCAGGATATGACTTTCTTCATCGGACACATGAGCAATCATCAACGATTGTGGGAACACCTAATGACACGGAAACTGATGGATGATATTGAAATCACAGATTCCACTGAATTGAATGATTTCTATCTGCTATCCACGCCAATGACTGGAGAAGCCATCGAGAGTCGAGAGAGTGCAACCCTAGTGGCTGATGGGCCATTCACCCTGGCTGTCATTTCCAAGATCAGCGACCAAGGGCCACTATTGGAGGATTTCGAGGAAGATGCCGATGCCATCGAACGCATACGTATTGAGAATTGTCACCCCGGTCCTGCCGAATTGAGTAGCGATCATACTCCTCTCAATCTAGGATTAGGGCACTTGGTTCATGAGAACAAAGGATGCTATCTTGGTCAGGAGATATTGGCGCGAATGCGTAGCCGTGGTAGAAGTGGAAAACAACTCACGCTGGTCAGAGGCGAGAGGCTGGAGACCGGCATTGATGGAATCACTAGTTGGGTAGATGATGTTGGGCTGGCAGTTCAAAGAATCAATCCTTGAAAGATGAAAGATCAGGTTTCTCTGGCGGTAATGCATCCTCACTGTCAAGCCTGCTGGGTAAGGAATCTACCATCTTGAAAGTGACTCCATCTCTCTCCTTGGTGATGAGTTTACCTTCCAGCCTTTCACTCATCAGTCCTTCTACATACAGACCTAGACGATCCTCATGGCGATTGAAGGTATAGGAAACCGGATTCAATACCTCAACGACTTGTTTGGCGAATGTATCCCGGACAATTGTCCCACGCCGTTGAGCATAGCCTATCTCCACTGCAAGACCGACCACAGTCACAGAGAACAATACCAACAACACAGTCAATGAAAAGAGGATGGGATTCCCGTCTCTTGCTTCAGCCATCAGATCCCTGCCGAGAAGGAATAGAAGCCCTACGCCAACCAGTGGGTTGATGTATGATTCTGCCCAAGACTCAACCTGTATCAAACTGGTTTGAGACGCATCTGCAAAGACCAATTCAGCGGCGATAGCGTTTGAAATGACCTCAAGAACCGATAGCATGACCAGATACACTACTCCTGCAATAAGGAATTCCATCCAGAACGAGTCAGAGCGCAGTGTCCAATGCACTATCAGCCAGGCGAATAAACCCAGAAACACCGAACGTGGCATGCGGTGGAAGGAGACCAGATCTTGACGTAATTTGTCGTGGTCCCGATGGACCTGTGGAATGTGAATAATCCCCCATTTGGTCCACTCCCGAAGAATTCTGAGCGCATATACCAACAATCTGCGTTCAATCAATATCCATTCGGTCAAAGCCATCAACGGCAGTACCAACAGGAACAAGGGAGAGGCCAGTAGAACCACTATTGGTAGGATGATCAAAGCAGGAAGGAGGATGAAGTGATGTAGTCCCAATGGGAATAGTACGTCAGTCTCTATCAGCCGGACGCGTTCACTGGTTATTCCTTTTCTTCGAGCCTCATCATCCAGTCTCTCCCGATGTCTGATCAAAGATTGGCCACTATCAAGAATCGAACGAACCAGAGACCTGTATTCCTGTTGGTCAAGTGTTCTCCCGACATACATGTGCCAAACCAACCTGGCAGGAATCGCCATCAACAATGGAAGAGCAAGAATGCCCACCGCCCACAGAAGAGCTTCAATGTCGACTTCCTGCACGACATTGGGGTATCGCCACATTTGATGAGGATATTGGAACAAGTGACAAGCATGTGCTGAATAGACAAGGTTCATCCATACTTCAGCGCTGCGTCATCCATGGGCAGAATTGCAGTCACCGATGGGATGGCTCCTCAAGCCATCAACAGACTCATCGAAGCCGGGCATGAAGTTATTGAGGGTAGTATCGAAGCGAACTTGCTGGAGGTCGGTGCCTTGTCTGGATTCGATGCCATCATCATCCGTTCTGCAACAATTCTCGATGCATCCGTCATCGGCTCATCCAAAGGACTCAAGGTCATTGGCAGGGCAGGTGTAGGAGTTGACAACATCGACCTCGATGCTGCGACGGCGAATGATGTCGTTGTGGTCAATGCTCCTCGGGCTTCGACCCAGAGTGTGGTGGAGTTGACCATCGCACACCTACTGTCCTCAGTACGTAAGGTGGCCGTCTGCGACAGAGGGCTGCGTGAAGGCAAGTGGGAGAAGAAATTGATGAAAGGAACTGAATTGTCTGGCAAAGCCCTTGGATTCATCGGCTTTGGACGAATCGCTCAAGGAGTTGCCGATATAGCGACGGCATTTGGTATGGAGATACATGCATACGACCCATATCTCCCAGCCAAGGTCAGTCGTGGACTAGGGGTCCGTATGCATGCTGATGTCGATGACCTGTTTCGGATGTGCACCCATATCACTGTCCATTGCAATTTCAGTGAGGAGACCCGCCATCTGGTCAATGCTGACAGACTTGCCCTGATGACTGGCAGGGGAGCCGATGGCGTTCACTGTGGCAACCATCTGGTCAACTGCGCTCGCGGTGGTATCATCGATGAGGAGGCTGCATTCATGGCCCTTGAAAAGGGCACATTGTCCACATTGGCCCTTGATGTATTCGAAAATGAGCCTGTTGAATCTGACCATCCATTACTGCAGCACCCAGGATTCCATGGCACCCCGCATATTGGAGCTGCGACACTGGAAGCACAGGTCAGGGTGGGACTGGATATCGCCGATGCCGTGGATGCTGCACTGAGAGGAGAAAAGGTAGATACTCAGGTCAATCGATGAGTATCTTCCACTTCCATGAGTACTGATTGCAGTTCCGAGACTCGCCTTTCCAGATCTTCAATTCGACGATAGGCCTCCAATGTGATTGACAACATCATGACATTGAGTGATTCCTCTGAGATCAGCATGGCCCCAGAGGTTCTGCGCTGACGAATCGCCCTCATCATACTAT
>CALCOQ010000149.1 GCA_937897005.1 uncultured euryarchaeote | reverse complement strand
CCTGAAGGCACTGTTCTTCACTGAGGTGAGGAAATGGGGGAATTGTTCGGAACCGATGGCATCAGAGGGCTGGCGGTTCCATCCAAGGTCAGAGATGGAAGTGCAATCTCCAGATTAGCCGATGAACGTGAATTGAGTTCAGGACTATTACAATTGGTTGGAGAAGCACTTGGAACTTGGCTACGCCCTTCGGGAGATGCAACGTCTCAAATTGTTATCGGATGGGATTCCCGACCATTGAATGATGAGTTGGTCGCGGCTCTGACGATTGGGCTACATTTGAGTGGATGTAATGTCATATGGGTTGGTGAATGTGCAACTCCGAGCCTACATGGTTGTGTACTTCAAACTGGATCTGACGCAGGATGTATGGTGACCGCCAGCCACAATCCTGTATCAGATAGTGGAATAAAGATCTTCGATTGTGATGGATTCAAGACTTTTCCAGATGTTGAATTGGAACTGGAAAAACTGATTCACCAACTGGCAAGCGAGGAACGAGAGTTGGAAGATGATGATCGAGAAGTGTTGGCGATGCCTGATTTTGAGGTCGACGGTGTATTCATTCACAAAATTGCATTGGACTCTCGGCTGAAATCGTTGAAGGAAAGATATCTGGGCGATGCTGATATGGAAGGCCTGATTCCTGATGGAGGGTTACTGCTCGATTCATCGCATGGAACCGCCCATCATTGGCTGGCAGAATGGTTGAGTGAAGAACTGGTGATGTCGATTGAATTGAGTGCATATTGTCATGCGCTGAATGATGGCTGCGGGGCAGGAGATATCTCACCAACACTCCGGATGACATGGGAAGAATTGACCTCTGTCAATCATGGACATGTGCTGTTCGACGGATTGGCCGAACGATATGATGCTTCAAACTGGGCTGCGGGAATGATACTCGCCGCTTCCCTTGATGGAGATGGAGATAGGTGTCTTTGCATCATGGTCAATGATGAAAATACTGGAATCAAAGTCGTGGATGGAGATAGTATGCTAGATATGCTGGTCAATGCAGCAAACCTGAATTGTGACTCTCTTCAAGGAAAGGTTGCTGCTTCAATCGAATCTGATCTGGCCTTGTTGAACAGTATGAAGAGATTGAATGCGGACCTTCAACTCATTGAAACTGCAGTTGGGGACAGATGGTTGGCTTCGGCACTGAAATCTGAACCTGATGCACCTGGAAATCTGCTGCATGGAGAAGTGGAACCATTCCATATCGGAGGGGAGGATTCTGGCCATCTATTGCTGACCACCCCTCACCCTAATCTTCCAAACCATTGGGCATTGGTGGGTGATGGAATCGCTACACTGATAGCGACTCTTTGTGCTGCTGGTAGAACAAAGAACCACAATTCATTCGATGTCGGTTGGAAATCGAGGCAGTCAATATCTCCAAGCATTCGCTCCAGATGGGATGGGAAGAATGTGAATGCTGAAGCGGTGGTTTCACTGGTGAAGAATGAATATCCTGATGTTGAATGGACTCGGGAAACGATTGCAGGTGAATCTGACCTTCTGATGATGAAAGGGAAAGTCAATGGAAACATCTGTGCTGTGGCGATTCGAAATTCTGGAACACAGGCCAAGACGAATATCAGTATTCGAACAACTGGAATGGCCATGGAAGAACTGATGGGTTCGCTGTTGGAAATGCTCACACCGCTTCTCAGTCAATGACCAATCTATCACTTCGAGATTGACCCAACCAAGTAACTATTCCCAACAATATCACTGATGCTATCAACATTGGTAACAACAACGCCGCTGTTATTGTCCCTATGGACAAGGCCAATGCTGCAATGACCCAAGCTGCGAGAAGGTCGAGGAAACCGATGACACGCCACGAGCGGCGTTCTTCCAGAACTCCAGTCACCCAGGCTGCACCACTGATTGCCAAAACTGAGACCACCCCTATTGCATCAACACCACCTGAGATCAACAATGCGCCAACAGGTATCAGGAGATGAATATCCCATAACCATGCTGTGGACCATCGTGGTTGGCCGATATTGATCGATACTGCAAGCAAACCGAAACAAATGATTCCAGAAAATAATGCGGAGAAGCCGATGAAATGCTCGATGGTTGGCAACCAAGTGTCACTCTGAGCAAAAGCGATTGGAATCAGAACGATTGCTGATACTGCAAGCCCGGGTTGATTCCAGGAACGCGCCCTCAATATTGCCAATCCTGCTGCCAAGAGAGTAGCAGGACCCCAAGACACCAGCATCACCATCACTATCCACAGACTTCTGCCATCTGCCCCTCGATGATCCTGTAAGCCTCGTTCTAGACGTTTTCTTTCAACCATATCGAACAATAACAATGTGATGAGTAGAACCAACTCCAGAATCACCCAAGGAGTCACCCATTCCTTCAACGAGCCATTGAATGGATCAACCTGCAGAGGAGGCGGGACACCACCTGAGAAAAACATGGTCGCCAAGCGGTCCACTACCAAACCATAGAGGATCCATTCCAATGCAGAAGGTAGCCTGAGTGCCAGATCCTTTCGGCCCTGCAAAGAAATCCATGCCAGAGCGCATAGTGCTAGAGTGAGAATCAGAATGCCGAGTTGTTCATCCGGGTCAACATGTCGTTGGGATACCCTGCCAGCAAGATGTACCAGAACAAGACTGGCGATCGAAACTGCAACTGGAAGTTCGATTCCCATGACATCTGGCATTCGCATCTCCAGATCTTTAGCACGATGTTGCGCTAGAAGCACTGATGCTACAACTAGCAATGAAGTCAGTAACAACATCGCCTCTCCATTTCCATTGAAATATGCCGACCAAGATGCTGATAGCGCGATGATGGCAACGAAGACCAGAACTATTGTTGGTGAATAATGAACATCACCCGCTACCAGGTCCATCTCACCAATGCTTCCAGACCTCTTCCTGCGCTTGGCCTGCTTGGCTGCCTGATGAACCATCTCCGCATCAATCAATCCCACCTCAGTCTGAATCTCCGACATCGCTGATGCCTTGCCTCCATCAATACCGGTATCTATCGCCTGACGACGCTCTTCAGCAACCTGAGACTTTTCCTTGACTTTGGCAATGGAAGCAAGTCCAAGCCTTATTTCACCCTGTGATATCAACCACAGTCCACTACCGGCAAACATGGCTCCAGCCAACAGGAATGCAGAACCATCCAATGGATTGGTCCATACCATCAAAGACAACAACATTGCAACACATGATAGTGAAGGTCCCAATGGACGTTCAAAACCTGAAGCACGTGGAAGGAATACTGCTAATGCAAGTGCTGCGCTGACAACCACGGTCCACAATGTGAAAGTTGAATCCGGCCAATCTGCATCTGCTAACAAATCAATGGTATCCAATCCGAGTGATGCTAGAACTAGATGAACTGTCAGGAATGAGAACATCAGAGTGAGTAATGATTCCGGCCTGTTCTCTATATCCAAGGCTCCTTCAGGCTCTTTTCTAGACGCATCCCAAGCCAATGCAACACCTGCGACCACGATTGTTGGAATCCATGCAAGAGTCAAACCGAATCTCCAATGTGCCCAGATTGTTGCTACTGCCAACGTGATGAACAGGAAACGACGTTGATCAACGTGCCTACCAGCGGCTTGTACAGAAATATGCATAGCACCTAGAGAGACTACCCCGAACACCAGACCCATGGCTGGAAGGCCATCTGGCCTTGCGACGGCCAGCCAACCGAGTAAAGCAAATAGCCATCCCATTGGCCATAACCTCAAGACTCCTGAATCGCGGATTCTAGCCATCGCTTCTGTTCCAGAACCAAAGGCCTTCCCAAGGTCCACTCCGGTTTCACCCATCGTAAGATTCACCCCTACCTGTAACAATCCCATGGCGAACATGAATACAGTCAACATCTCTGGATCGAGAACGATCGGTAAAACATCAGCAGAAACAAAACGGTTCTCAATATCTGTGGCGAACACCAATATCCAAAGCCAAGGGGCAAGAACTGCTACTCCTGCAATAGAAGGGGAAGAACGTTTGACTGCAAATGCTCCAAGAGCTGCAAACATCATCGTCAGACCAATCAGCAGAACATCTCCATATTCGCCTTTATCCGATGGTATCAGAATCGTCACCAGGAGTGCCCCTGCTAAAGTTCCCAACCATAGAACATGGTCACTGACCGCGTTCTGATTACGCAGTAATGTTGTTGCAGCAACAAGGCCCATTCCTGAGGCAAATAATGCATGACCTGACAATAATGAATACTCCAGAACACCTGTGTCGAACAACACCAAAGCTCCGACCAGCAATGGAGTGGGGAGTAATACTGTTGGCAGTACCCTACTTGCATCAACTCCTCTGACAACAAGATAGGATGCACCGAAAGCAACCATCAAGATCGTGATCAATGCGAGAGCAAAACCTGTCTCATCGCGATGTGCGAAAATCGCTAGCAATGCTCCAAACATACCTAGCCCAACAGAAACACCCCAAAGGCCTGGAGTACCTAACCCAAGAGCGCTGGCACCTTGACTGAACCAGTTCGTCCGATTTGCGAAATGGGCTGCCATTGCAGCGTTGGCTGCATTCACGAACAAGGTCAGCAACAACAACACCAATGGGTCCTTGAAAGGAAGGATCTCCAATCCAAGTATTGACCAATCACTGGATAGCGCGTGCAGTCCGATCCATAGGTTGCTGGCGGCAACACCGAGACTGGTGAGATTCCCAGAATTTCTCAACATCGCTAACGAATGGAGGATGATGGTTGCCATTCCAATCATCAATGCAACACCTAATTCTCCATACAATGCTCCAGCAGCGCTACCTACAGCCAACAATACCAATGTTGCTTGAGCTGCGATTGCATCCTCATCGAAATAGTGAGCCAAGAATATGTTCAAGGCGACCATCGCAAGCAACAAGACACCCAGCATGGTATCTTCAGAGAATCCTGTCCCATCCAATAATTCCCAATGATGCAGATCTATCGCTAGACCATACAGAAGTTTCATCCCGATGATTGCCCAAGTAGTCCCAAGAATCCTCATGTTTGGATCCCTAATCCAGAGATGAGCCAGCCAGAATGAAAACAAGGCCATCAGAAGAAGTGCTGGACCTGCTATCGTGGCAGAGAAAGTGAGGCCAACATATGTGCCGATGATGCTCCAAAGGACGACCATCAATACCATCATCGTCCAATGTATCTTCTGTTCAGCCTCAACAGCCTCCGACCGTCGAGGATCAACCGCGTCATCTGAATCCTTCACATTTCCTTCAGTAGTGAATAATTCTGGTAGGTTCCCAAGTGCTTCATCTACCGGTTCTTCTGGTTCTTCAATCGTCTCATTTGTTGATTCATCAGAATCATCGACTCCCCCCCTCATGAACGAAGAAATATCTACACCTTCTCCCATCTCGAAGGCACGTTGTGAAATGATGATATCCTCCTTTCTTTTGGAGGGTGGTGTATCCTCGGAGGGGCCTGCCATCAGTCCTGTGAGTGATATTGCCTCCTTGACCTCATCGCTGAACTGTGGCTGAATCTGAATGTTAAGAAACACAATCGGTATAGAGGGGCGGTGAGTCGGGCTGTCATGGAAACAGCCCATTCCCGAATCAGCGGCACCGCTTCAGGGGTTGGGTTAGAGATATCGGGCATCACTACTGAGGCAGATATTCATTGGAATATTAGTGCTAGAGAATTAGTCGATATGGCCGTTGAAAGAGGTGAGGGTGAATTCAGCGCACATAATGTCTTGGTGACCGAAACCGGGGATCGTACTGGACGTTCTCCAAATGATAAATTCATCGTCAGAGAAGAAACTACCGATGCTGAAGTGAATTGGGGTAAAGTCAACATTTCAATCGCTGAAGAGGTTTTCATGGGGTTGAGGACGAAAGTGATTGAATACCTATCAACTCAGGATGAACTATTCATTCAGGATTTATTTTGTGGAGCTGAGCCAAGTGAAAGATTGCCAATCAGAGTGATAACACAGAATGCTTGGCATTCAGCCTTTGCTCGGAATATGTTCGTGCGGCCAAATGCTGAGGAATTAT
>CALCOQ010000148.1 GCA_937897005.1 uncultured euryarchaeote | reverse complement strand
GATATCCGTTTCACCTTCCGATGCAGGAGATGGTGCAGCCGTCTTGACTCCTGTTCTAGCATCGAGTCTAGGATTCTCTGGAACCTATACTCAATCAACGGGCTCAGTGAACTCAGTGACCATTGTCAGTGCAGGAAAAGGGTTCTCTCGAGTGCCATTATTGAGCACTTCTGAGGCAGGTCTCGGAGTGACAGATGCTACATTCACTGTCGGAACTGGAAATATTCTGACCTTCAATCTGACGAATGATGGCAATGAGAACATGGAGGTCATTCAGATATGGTTCGCTTTGGATGGTGGAACTCCGAAGAGAATGGACCTTCAGACCTATTCAGAATGGGATTTCCCAAAATATGAGATTGTGTTTCCAGGTGAGACCCTGATGGTGGTCTTCGACCTCAGTGGAGAAGCAGATATCACACCACAGAGGGTTGCCGCAACCTGTATGGGTGGGATTACTGCCAAAGCGGTGGTTGAGAATAGTTGAGGTGATTTGATGGCAGATGGAGGTGCAACGTCAATGCTGATGATGGTAGTGGCTCTGTTGGTATCAGGTATCGCTGGCGTGGTACTTGTTGATTCATGGGGAGATATCTCACAGACACTTGGCAAGCAGCGAATCAAGGCGGAGATGGATGCATCTACACAGATAGATTTCTCAGGAGACCCAATGACCTCCATCTATGTCACCGTTGACCCAGAAGATATCACCTTCTATCTTCAGAATTCTGGTACACAGACCCTTGATACATCCAGCATTGGAGTGATGGTTGATGGAGTTTCAATTCCTACTACAGATATCACGGTATCAGTACTAGGAGGTGGAGTTTGGGCTTCAGGTCAGGTGGTTTCGGTGAATGTCGAAGATTCTGATTTTACTTTCAGTGATGGTGACGAGGTGAAAGTCAGTATTGTGGTCATGAGTGAACAATCCCGAGGTGTGAAAGGTACGGACACTCTGCATGGAACTTTGAGGTTGAAGGTTTGAGGTGAAGAAATGGATGTGACACCGCTCGAAGATGGTTTCCCTTTCGGGGTCGAGGAGGACAGTTTGGCGGATAGCATGGGTGCCAAGATACCCAATCGTTCCTTGGGCATTCTTGCTGGACCAGTGGGTGCTGGAAAGTCTCTGATCAGTCAACGCCTCGTTTACGGAATGTTGGAGAATGGAGCCAAGATAGTGGTCGTGACCACAGAACTGACCACCAGAGGTTGGATTGAACAGATGCACAGTATTGGATACGAAGTCCTCGAGTATATCAATGAAGGAAAATTGCTGGTTCTGTCGCGTTTTGGTACGATTGCAGAACCAGTTCCTGACATTGGCCTCGAAGAAGTCCTGTCTTCAGAGGCGATGGAGGAAGCAGACCTGATATTCCTCGACTCGGCTTCACAGTTACTTCCAGACGAGCTGGATGAAAAATCTCGTTTTGAATTGATGGACCGCTTACGTCGTTTCACTGCTGGGAATCGTACCATCATCATGAGTATTGATGAAGAAGAATTGGATCCAAGCACGGTGCGTTTGTTGAAGTCAGCATCAGAAGTACTCATCGACCTCTCGACAGCGATAATCGGTGGAGATATGAAGCGTCAGATAAAGGTCACAAGATTCCTCAGGGCCGCAGGTCCATTACAAGCTACAATCGGCTGGAGGGTCGAGCCAGGAATGGGATTCATCGTCGATATCACGGCGGTCAGTTGATGGAGGTGAGAGATGATGATGGCGCCTGAAGCGACTCCAGATATCCAGCCTGGTGATATTGAGGGATTGATGCGCGCATATCCCCACGTCAGAGATTGGGTCAACGATTTCGAAGCCAAATATGGAAGTCGCCCAATCTTCTATGGACCTTTGGACAGAGGTGCCAAGAAGGTGAAACCGATGAACCTCATCTACGAGACCAAACCACCGGTCTTTGTTCATATCTATCAGCCACCGATTGAAGAGGAAGGAGGGGGGCATACCCTCTGGTTCGGTCTTGAACCGCAATTGTCAGAGGAGGATGAATTGATTCGTAGGCAACTCGTTGAAATCCTTCTTCAAGAAGCACCGACCTCTCCAACATTCACCACAGACAATGAATTCGAGAACATCCTTTCAGGGATGATAGATCGCTACACTGTATTGCATGAAGATGCCCCTGCCGTCAATCGACAGGGCAGGATATGGGAGATTCTTGGAATGTCTGACATGAGGATCAGGGTCAATGCAGCTCAGCGTGAACGCTTGCGATACATCATCTCCAGAGACTTGATCAGAAATGGGCCATTGGAGACTCTGCTTTCAGATGAGATGCTGGAAGATATCCACTCGATCGGTCTCAAGCATATCAACATGGATCACAAGGTGTTTGGAATGGTCACTTCCAATATTCGTTTCCGAGAGAGAGAGTTGTTGGGCCGATGGCTCAGGTCCATGTCGGAAAGAATTGGTCGTCCTGTATCTGATAACAAACCGATCATCGATGGTTCTCTGTTGGATGGCAGTCGTATCAATATCATCTATTCTGATGATGTTTCAATGCTCGGTCCATCATTCACCATCCGAAAATTCGCTGAAGAGACCATTTCCATAACTCAGTTGGTCGTCTGGGGCACCATGAGTGCACAGGTTGCTGCTTACATCTGGATCTGTCTTGAGTATGGAATGTCAGTATTGGTATCTGGTGAGACCGCAAGTGGAAAGACTACTACATTGAATGCGATTCTTCCATTCATCGACCACAATGTCAAGATATACTCTGCTGAGGATACTGCTGAAGTCAAGGTCAGGCACAAGATCTGGCAGAGGTTGGTTACCCGTGATTCCAAGAATGAGGATGCCAGAGTTGAGATGTTCGACCTGCTCAAGGCCGCTCTCAGAAGCCGTCCTCGGTACATCATCATCGGTGAGATCAGAGGTGTTGAAGGTGCGACCGCTTTCCAAGCGATGCAGACGGGACACCCTGTCATCGCTACTTTCCACGCATCTTCAATCGTCAAGATGATCCAGAGATTCACTGGAGACCCTATCAATGTGCCAATGCGTTTCTTCGACAACCTCAATTTCGCCATCTTTCAAGAAGTGGTTGAGGATCCTGCAGGTGGAATCGCCAGAAGAATCACTGGAATAGATGAGGTGATTGGCTACAATAAACACAGCGATGGTGTCTTGACAAGAGGAATGTTCGAATGGGACCCTGTCAAGGATAAACACTACTTCAGAGGAATGTATCAATCTCATCTTCTAGAGAACAAGATAGCAGCATTGGCAGGATTCTCTAACAAGCGAGAGATCTATGATGAGATGATGAAGCGTTCAGAGGCACTCCAGAGAATGTGTGACCGTGGATTGACTCATTATGATGATGTCTTTGACCTCATTGGAGTGTATTACATGAGGGGTTGGGACGCATTTTCAGACAACATTGACACATGGGTAGCAATCAATCAGGAATAGAACAGGTGTGATGAACGATGAAGCGGATGGCGCTGTGGCAGATAGCCATCCGCAGGCTGGAGATGCCATTCTCACGTTTCCTGCTGTTCTATGTTGGTGGCGCCGCTCTCATTGGATTATTGACAGGTTTGGCATTGGTGCTGTTGACCCCTGGACTCTTCACAGGTGTGATTGGAATAACAATGCTGATCATCTTACCATTGGTTTCTGCAGCAGCAGCATTCTATTACCCATTGCTCGATGTACAGCGTGCCGCCATCCAGATCGAGAAGGAGATGCATATGTTCATCACTCGTATGGGAATTCTATCCTTGGGTGAGATAGGAGCTCAGAGTATTTTCGATATTCTCAGGCAGATGACCGATTATGGAGAATTGGCCACAGAAGTCAGGCGAATAGAGGTACTTGTTGACAAATGGCATACCAGTCTTCCTGAAGCATCGAGAATTGTCGGCCAGCAAAGTCCTAGCCCATTATGGTCTGATTTCCTTGACAGGATGTCCTTCAGCATTGAAGCAGGGCAGAGAATCGATGAGTTCATGCGTGCAGAACAAGAGACGATAGCCGAGCAATACAGTACCCTCTATGACACCAGACTGGAGCAGGTTGATTCTCTCAAGGAGATATATGTCGCTCTTGTTTCAGCAGGATTGTTCGGGCTGGTCATTGCCGGAATACATCTTGTCTTGTTCGAGACTGGAACCCCCGGACAGGACCTTATCACCATTCTCACCCGAATGCGATGGCTGCTGTTGGCGTCGTTGTTGTTCGTCATTCTACAGATTGGCTCATTCATGGGTTTCCGGGCCGCGATTCCTGAAGACATGATGTTCGCGCGCGATGAATTGCCCACTCCATACAGGAAATTATTCACTCAAAGTTGGTTGCTTGCTGGTAGCATCAGTGCGGTTCTACTGGTTTCAACAATCGTCGTCGTGGTCGTTTACTTCGAATATCTGCTTACGGAATGGGATAAATATGGTTTGATATTGATTGCAGTTCCATTCACTCCGTTGATGATTCCAGCAATCCTTGAAAGAAGAGAAGAGAAAATGGTGGTGCGTCGTGACGAGTCATATCCAGGATTCATCCGAGCACTTGGCGGTACAGCACAGGCGAGGTCAGCAGAACCTTCAGCGACCATCAGAGCCCTGAGAGGAATAGATTT
>CALCOQ010000147.1 GCA_937897005.1 uncultured euryarchaeote | reverse complement strand
CGGTGTAGAGTAAGACATCCCCAGACATCATCCCTTCCACTCCGGCTCTACATTTCATTCTTGGTCAAAGCGATAGTTCCATGTTAGAGAGACATCAGGACTAACCGGTAGCATGGAGTATTTCGTTTCACTCGAGAGAGCTTTGGAAATAGCCAAGAAGGTCCAAGTTGAATTGACTTGCACCTACTCTCTTCTCGATGAAGCTCACGGCCGTATCCTTACTGATGATGTGATAAGTTTGGTCGACGATCCGCCATTTGATAATTCAAGTATGGATGGTTTTGCTGTTAAACATGCAGACACAACCGACCCCCCAACCCGTCTACGTATTGTTGGCACATCTCAAGCAGCGGCAGTTTCTGCTTCTATCCATGTCAGTAATGGAGAAGCGGCCCGGATAATGACGGGCGCCCCCATGCCACCTGGGGCCGACGCCATCATCATGGTGGAGAAGACTACAGTTTCAGAAGATGGCGAATGGGTTGAGTTACAAGCACAGGCAAAGCCAGACTGGGTGCGCAAAAGAGGGGAGAACCTGACAAAAGGACAGGTTGCATTGTCTGCTGGCGAGCGATTGACACCCCATCACATTGGCTTGGCGGCAACCATGGGGCACCCTTCACTATCAGTATTCTCACCACCCAGGGTTTCGATTATATCCACAGGCGATGAACTTAAACAACCCGGCGAAGAACTTGAGGAAGGCGAGATCTATGAATCAAACTCCTTCGGCATTGCAGGACTTGTCAAGGAATCAGGATGTGTTCCGATGAGAAAGAATGCTTGTGCAGATTCATTGGATGAATTGAGAGCAGCACTCGATGAAGCCGCAATGGAATCGGATGTGATAATCACCAGCGGGGGCGTATCGATGGGCGAATGGGATCTTGTACGGAAAATAATGGAAGAAGAAGGAGAGATCCATTTCTGGCGAATCAAGATTCGCCCCGGCTCGCCACCATTGTTTGGATTATGGAAGGGAACCCCGATATTTGGGTTACCAGGAAACCCAGTTTCGAGTCATATCGTGTTCAGGATGCTGGTCAAACCATGGATAATGTCACAGTTTGGAGTTGAAGGTTCATTGGAAACAATTGTACCAGCAAGATTGCTGGAGGATCTCAAAGCAACAACAGATTGTCATACACTTCGAAGGATATTCGTCTATCCTCAAGAAGGAGAGTTGGTGGCTTCGCTGAAGACACATCAAGGCTCAGGAAATCTACATAGTATGGTGGCAGCCAATGCCTTGACATTCTTACCCCCCGGTTCCACCGCCAAGTCTGGAGAAACGATTTCCGTCATATTATTGTGAGTTGTAGAAATGGTTTCATCATTTATTGTAGAGCAAGAGATGACATTGCTTGAAGTATTACAATTGATTCATACAGGGTCCAGTAACCGAACTCTCAGACATATGTTGACTCAAGGAAGGGTGACTATCGATGGAGTTGGAGAGAAGCGAGCAAAAACAACCGTTTCTCTAGGGTCCAAAATCGAAGTACATCCCAGACCCGTTCCAGATGTTGAAAACATCAGAGGAATAATACACGAAGATGATGACATCATTGTGATTTCAAAACCAGCAGGATTGCTGACGGTTGCTACAGATAAAATGGAATCAGACACACTGCATTCCAGGATACAGAGCCATTTACAGCAGGATGGAGCAGGTGAATGGGGATTCATTGTTCATAGACTCGATAAGGAGACCAGCGGCATCATCGTTTTTGCAAAAACAGAAAGCGCAAAGGAATTTTTACAGCGACAATTTTCAGAACGAAAAGTCAAACGCTACTATACGGCTATCGTAGAAGGTGAACCAGAGGAAGAAGGTACGGCCGCCAGTTGGCTGATAGAAGATCGTAATCTCAGAGTATGGGCGGTTGATGAACAAACCAAGGGAGCCCGTGAAGCGATCACCCATTGGAGCGTCCTTGAGAAAAATGGAACAACATCAAAGATAGAACTTGAGATCGAGACCGGAAGAAGACATCAGATACGAGTCCAAATGGCTGAAATGGGCCATCCTGTAGTTGGAGATTTACGCCATGATTCAAAGATTCAGACCAATAGACTTCTTCTGCATGCAACCACTTTGAGATTCATCCACCCCGATGGCAACACTCTAACTCTTCACTCCACTCTTCCTCATGAATTCGAGAAACAGTATTTTTTGATAACTGAAGACATGGGTTGAATAACTGGCGACAAGACCCACGATTTACATGGGCAACATCAACGGCTCCTACGAGCATGGTTGGATCAAGATCAAGGGTGCGCGCACCCACAACCTCCAGAACATTGACGTTGAGTTACCAAGAGGTAAATTCGTAGTGATTTCAGGAGTATCTGGCAGTGGCAAGTCAAGTCTTGCATTCGATACATTGTATGCCGAAGGACAGAGAAGATATGTAGAATCACTTTCATCTTATGCCAGACAATTTTTGGGACAGATGAAGAAAGCCGACTGTGACCAGATTGAAGGCCTTTCTCCATCCATCAGCATTGATCAGAAACATGGCTCGCATAACCCACGTTCCACCGTTGCAACAGTTACTGAGATAATGGACCATCTACGTTTGTTATGGGCTCGAATAGGCAAGCCCCATTGCCCCACTTGCGGGAAAGAAGTTACTAGACGCACCGTTCAAGAAATCGTTGACGACATGATGTGGAGATTTTCAGACCAGCTCTGCGCAATTTGGAGTCCAGCAATCCGCAATCGTAAGGGGACCCATGCAGATCTGTTCAAACATCTGGTGGATCAAGGTTGGCTTGGGGGTCGAGTCAATGGTAGAGAGGTTGAATTCGAGGACCCACCAACTCTTGAAAAAAATCTCAGGCATGATATCGATGTAAGGATGGATCGATTGAGGATCGAAGCACCGACAAGACAGAGATTGACTGAAGCGGTAGAATCAGGATTGAGGATAGGAGGTGGAGCAGTTGCAATAGAGCCCTTCGAAAGTGATGAAGGCCCCCTTGCCTACAGTGAGGAATTCGCCTGTCCCGTCCATGGCTCTTTCATGCCAGAAATGAGCCCTCGAGTATTTTCTTTCAACAGTCCACTGGGTGCCTGCCCATCCTGCCAAGGGCTTGGAGTTCAACGACGTTTCAGCGAAGAAGCCGTGGTAATGGAAGAAGCGACAATCACCGAAGGATGCATTCGCCCTTTCCGCCGTTCGATGTCTCCAAGCTGGTACCGAAAAATGATGGAACAGGTTGCTGAATACTATGGAATACCAACCGATATCCCATTCAGAGAATTGGAAGAAGATCACCGAGACATCCAATTGTACGGTTCTGGTTCAACGGTGATAGCGTTTGAAT
>CALCOQ010000146.1 GCA_937897005.1 uncultured euryarchaeote | reverse complement strand
TAGATACAAATGTTCAGGTTATTGGAAGAATATTAGACGTTTGTACTGTAATTAGCGAGATATTCTGAACTCATGCCAGTGCGTCGTGCCAACCATCAAAAGCGGTACGCGCCCGGACGGTGATTGGCGGGTGGGCCGTCAAGGGTGTGTGGGCTATGGTCTTGGCAACGGAGCGTGAGCCTGAACATGAAATGGTGATCAAGGTGAGCGAGAGCAATGGCAAAGTATTGACTCTGGAACAAGCCAGAGCACGAGCAGACACTTATCTTCGCTACCAAATCGATTCAGAGGATACAGCAGACCGCTGGGGGATTCCTCGCCGCTTCAATGTCAAGGTTGGAAAGTTTGGATTGGCCAAACTCATCTTCAAGGAGTTCTTCAAGTATTTCGGACACTGGGAGACCATATTCTCAAGGCCCTGCACCTATGGTGTGTTCAGCGGACCCGTTGGAGGTTTTTCTCCTCGCCCGGACCTCTGTGTAGGGTGCCTGCGTTGTGAAGTTCAACATCCCGATTTCGTGACCGTCACGCCAAATGGTGAATTGCGAGCACTTGGAGACAAGTATCTGACCTGGAGGCACATCTCCGCCATTGATGAAGAGGCTCGAAAGGGTGGCGTACCTGTACGTGGGCAAGGATACCGCGGCCGCTTCGGCGGACCTGGTTTCGACGGGATGTTCACCGATATGTCTGAAATCGTCAGACCGAGCAGAGATGGGATCCACGGACGTGAGTTGATTGGCACTCAGGTAGATATCGGCAAGAAACCAATGCATCTTGAATTCGATGAGAACGGAGTCATCTGCAATGATCCAGAAATGATGACGATACAAGTTCCATTCCTCTATTCTGCACCGCCTTCCACCCTTGATGATGACCGGGTGCTGAAGATCATGGCATCTGCTGCAACAACGGTAGATACACTTGCCCTGTTGCCAGTTGATATCGTGAACCGCTTGGGGCTGGGAGGTGCTAATGTCGCTCCAATAGTCAACTGTGCAGGATGTGAAGTTCCCGAAGGCACTCGGTTGGTCGAATTGAGACAATGGGATGCACAGGCTCATGCCGCACTGGAAGACAAAGGACTGCTGGTTTCAGTGGCCATCAACATGTCTGGAGATTGGCGTGCTGCCATGGAGGAGGCAAGACTGGGTGGAGCCAGTATCTTGCACCTTTACGCTGACCATCACGGGTTGGATGGAGAGAATGGTTTCCTGATGGATACTCTGGCCGAAGCCCATCTCAGTCTGGTCGATGCTGGTATCCGCGACGAGGTCACGCTCATCGGCAGTGGAGGTATCGCTGGTGCAGACCACCTACCCAAGGCAATCATCAGCGGATTGGATGCGGTCGGTCTTGATCATGCATTGTTGGTCGCCATGCAGGCTCGATTGAGTGGGGATACCAAGATGCGCAATTCTGCGACTGTACAATTGCCAGATGATTTCGACAATGCATGGGGATTGCAGAGAATCATCAACCTTTCATGCTCTTGGCGAGACCAGATGCTGGAGATTCTCGGAGCCATGGGCATACGAGAGGTTCGACGCCTAAGAGGTGAATTCGGTCGTTCAATGCGTTGTTCTGACCTGGAGGTTGAGGCTTTCGGAGAAATAGAAGGATTTCCAGGAGGTGGTGCCTGATGGTATTCTCATCTGGTGAGCCAAAATTTCCAACACCTACTCTGATGAGCAAGACCCTGCATCTGATGCATGATGGCTTGAATGCCCGTGCATTCGGCGAAGCTCCGAAACCAGAGGCACTTGGTGATGCAAGATGGACCGATGACTTGATTCTAGCAACCTGGTTCATGGCAGAGACTGGAGAAGTGCCAGAGAATTTCAACTACATGACTGGAAAATCCAACGGTGGTTTCGACCGTCTTGATTTCAAGTTCATACCAGAACCAGAATGGCTGGAACATGGAGAGCATCTTGATACACGACTGAACTTGAATCGTCGTGATGATGGCCGCCAGCAATTGACTCCCGACCTTCCGATTTATGGCGGAGGAATGTCATATGGTTCGGTTTCTGTCAACGTGATGATGGCAAGAGCACGGAATGCAAAACGATGGAATTCATTCATGTCCACTGGTGAAGGTGGTTATCCAAGCGAACTGTATGAGATGAAAGAGAATATCATCACTCAGGTGGCAACCGGTTACTTCGGGGTTGAAGAGAAGTCTATCAAAGCGACTCCAATAGTTGAATTCAAGTATGCGCAGGGTGCAAAGCCAGGACTCGGCGGGCACCTGTTGGCTGCCAAAGCCGGTGATGAAGTTGCCAAGATCCGTGGCAGCGTACCCTTTGTCAGCCTGTTCTCTCCGTTCCCGTTCCACTCAACCTATTCTGTCGAGGACCATATGAAGCACATTGACTGGATCCAGACCATCAATCCAGATGCGCTCATTTCAGTGAAGGTCAGCACCCCACACGATGTGGACATGGTAGCGGTTGGTTCATTCTATGCAGGTGCCCATATCATTCACCTGGATGGATCATATGGTGGCACTGGTGCAGCCCCAGAAATTGCCAAGAAGAACATCGCCATGCCTATTGAACTAGCAATTCCGAAGGTCCACAGATTCCTCATCAAAGAGGGTGTCAGAGACAAGGTCACACTGATCGCCAGTGGAGGTATTCGTACTGCGGACGATGTTGCGAAAGCCATTGCATTGGGTGCAGATGGAGTGGTGTTTGGCACCAGCGACCTGGTGGCGATGGGTTGCACTCGCTGTTCCAATTGTGAAGGTGGCCCCTCCGGCCGGGGTTGTCCATGGGGACTCACCACCACAGATATCGAACTACAGGAATGGGTGCAACAGGATTGGGGAGAAGAGCGTCTCTACAAATTCTATGCAGCCGTACAATGGAGATTGAGGGATATCATGCGTAAACTTGGCCTCTCAGCGATTGGAGAATTGCGCGGCCGTACCGACCTGCTACGCTACATCTCAGGAGGTGAGGCCTGATGCCACGAAATCCCAAGGCTGTCCTCGATGCAAGGATGAGATTGACAAGGAGCCTGCCAAAGGTGGTCCTGCAGGATGGTGATGCAGCAGAAGGTGGATGTGGAGTGGTTGGACTGGCCTGCGAGATCCCAGTAGCAGGTAAGCATCTTTTCAACAGCCTCGAACAGATGCGGAACCGTGGTAATGGAAAGGGAGGAGGAGTCGCAATGGTGGGGCTTGACCCTGTTCAATTCAGCACTGATCAGAAGACTCTCGAATCATCATTCCTTGTTGCAATCGCCTATGTCAACGAAGGTCATAGGGATGCTGTGGAAGAGAAATACATCCAGCCTGTCTTTGAAGTGGATCATATTCATGAGATTCCGCGCATGGAGAATTGGCAGGAAAAACTTCCCGCTCTTGAAGTCAAGCCTCCAGATGTCGTCTGCTATTTCGTTCGCCCCAGCGCCGCTGGATTGGAGAAGATGTCACAGGAGAGCGGACTTGACATCGATCACTTTGTCGACGAAGATGCAATGCATCAGGAATATGTATTCAGAAACACACACAGATTGAATGTTGAATTCTACGCTGAGAATGGCCGAGCAGATGCTTTCGTACTCAGCCACGGCAGAGATATGATCATCCTCAAGATCGTCGGATATGCTGAAGATGTCATCAAATACTACTTGCTGGATGATGTCACTGCCCACGTCTGGATTGGGCATCACAGGTTTCCTACCCGCGGTCGAGTCACTCACCCAGGAGGAGCACATCCATTCGGGCAAGGAATCGATATCGCACTTGTGCATAATGGAGATTTCTCGAATTATGTCTCGGTGACTGACTATCTGGCTCAAAGAGGTATGGAGCCACTGTTCTTCACCGATACCGAGGTGGCGGCACTGGCCTTCGATCTACATCATCGAGTGTATGGATATCCAATGGAGTATCTGATTGAATCATTGGCGCCAACAAGTGAATTGGATTTCGTCATGCTGCCTGAAGAAAAACAACACATCTACGAAAAGATACAGCGAACACACATCCATGGTTCACCCGATGGGCCGTGGTTCTTCATCATAGCTCAGGCTGTTGCAAAAGGCCAACACCGACTCATCGGGATAACCGATACCAGCATGTTGAGGCCTCAGGTCTTCTCCTACCAGAGAGGAGAAGTTGGAATTGCGTTCTGCGGTTCAGAGAAACAAGTCATAGATGCAGTACTCAATAGTCTGGCTGAAGAGGATAGCAGATTCTGGCGCCGTTGCGATGAATACTGGAATGCGCGGGGAGGCTCGTATACCGATGGCGGCTCATTCCTTTTCGATATCAACAAGCAGAGCGATGGTACATTCAAACTAGAGATGAGTAACAAGTTCGGTGACCCCGTCGATACTCACCCATCCGGCAATCACTTGATCGTGTCTGCTGCCGAGAATTCAGAAGTGGAATTGAGTGGCTCCGCCCGCGAAAGATTCACTCAGGCGGTTGAATCATTGCAGGAGTTGGATTGGCCCTCAGCCCGAGCGCTTTGCAATGAAATCTCTACATTTGAGCGCTCCATGGCCATCGAGACTCTACAGATGTTACTCGACAGGAGATACCCCACAGGCTCACTGCGTAGAAGCCGCTGGCTTGATTGTGTGGAAGATGCTCTGATGTCTGTCATGATATCGACCGCGGCTTCACCCTGCTCCTCATATGTGGGATACATGACACCAGGAAATCGTCCAATTCCTGAGAACCCACAACAGAGTATTGTGATTGATGCTCGCCCATATCCGATTGAAGGTAGAGAATCA
This sequence comes from uncultured euryarchaeote, assembly GCA_937897005.1. Classification (GTDB taxonomy): domain Archaea; phylum Thermoplasmatota; class Poseidoniia; order Poseidoniales; family Poseidoniaceae; genus UBA226. The sequence continues at coordinate 5,704 of CALCOQ010000146.1, read as the reverse complement.
CTTGCAAGAGAACTGGTGGCTCTCTATGAATCAGGCTGGAAGAACTTCCACATCATCATGTGCAGAGGACATCGCTTCATCGGCAATGGATTTGGACCCGAAAGCAACGGTGTGAGACTCGATGTCTACGGAAGTTGCGGAGATTATCTAGCCAGCGGAAACGATGGAATGACAATACATATGCATGGAAATGGCCAAGATCAGATTGCCCAGATTCACAATAATGGCACCACAGTTGTGCATGGAGATGTCGGTCAATGTTACGGATATGGAGCAAAGGGTGGCAAGTTGTTCATTCTCGCCAATGCTGCGGGACGTCCGATGATAAACAGCGTTGGCTCGCCAAAACTGGTGATCAATGGAACTGCCCTTGATTATCTGGCTGAGTCATTCATGGCTGGAGACCCATTGAACGGAGGAGGATTCGTCATCATCAACGGAATCCAGTTCGATTCAAAAGGCAATATTGAGAGCCTAGAGACTCCATACCCAGGAGGTAACCTGTTCAGCCTCTCCAGCGGTGGCGCCATCTATGTCAGAGACCCACATGGTAGAGTTTCTCCGAGCCAATTGAACGGCGGTGACTTCACTGAACTGAGCGAGGCTGACTGGGCTGTGATAGAACCCCTGCTCATCGAGAACGAGGAACACTTCGGAATCCCAATGGCGAGTCTGCTCTCAGTAGATGGTGAGTTGAAGGCACCAGCCGATATCTATCGCAAGATAATCCCACTCAGGAACAAGGCCCTATCCGTGGAGGATGCATGGGCTGCGAAACATGAGTGAGAGTTGAGCCAAATTCATCGACTCTTGATGATCAGGGAATTGTTAGCATACTTTGCACTGAGTCCATAACGAGACTCATTGATACTGTTGATCAGAATCTTGCGATCAGGGAAGGCCTCACTCAGCCGACTATCGGTCAAACGAAGGAATTCTTCACCAACTCTTGCATAGTTCATGGTTGATTCAAAGGCAGGGGGGGCCTTGCCCAGTAAACGTTTGAAGAATGTCAGGATCGATGGGCGTTTCCAATCAGTGGGCAGACCCATGATACCCAGTATCTGTTTCACCGCTTTTTTATCGACTTGAGCTTGCACAACTCTCTTTCTTGGTGAAGGTGTTGGCACACTAGCACCTTTGACCAGCCTGACTTCCATGGTGTTTGATTCACCTCTGAATTGCAGATTTTCTTGGCCGAAGAGGTTCTTCAACAATTCTTCGAAGGTCTTGCCCTTGGCGCCCAATCCCTTCAATATCATCTTGGGTTTCTTACCGCCAGCCTCACTGCTGAGTTGATGTCCCAATCCCGAAAGCCGAATCCATTCACTCATCATATCCAACAGCCAATCCTCGAGTTTAGTCCGTGAACTGGCAGATGGCTGATATCTGCAAACAAGGTTCTGACCTTCACCGGAGAAAGACACCTCGTCTCCGAACAATCGTTCAAGAATCGCACTCATTGAAGGACTGGTCGGCAAGCCTACATATTTGCGCAATGCGCGTGTCGAGGTCATCGAAGTTCCCCATTCATCATTGCACCAACCAACCAGGTCCGTGCCCATTGAATGGACGCCGAATTCAGAGTCCATATTCGCTCTGAGAATATCCCTCAAGTCATCAATTCCACGGCCCTTGGATTTGTTCCGTTGCGTTTTCTTCTTTGCAGTAGTCTTCTTTCCAGCCTTCCTTTGAGGAGAGGTTTTCTGCACCTGCTTCTTGCTTCCAGCCTTCGTGGAAGTTGCTATTGAAGACTTGATTTCACTTGAAGATGAACTTCCAACAACAGCCGCAGGCATGGAGAAATTCGGGTCCGGCATGAATTGATCCAAAGCGAACATGTAGTCACAACGATTCTTTGAACGCCATTTCAGAAACTTGTCTCTGTCCTCACCCTGCAATCGCCCCTCATGGTCCTTCAATCCATCTTGAGTGATCAGAACCGCAGAATTCTTGACACAGAAATCGATGAAGAATGAATCGTCATCAGACCTTGCTGGAACTACGGCCATGGCGTCCTTCGGAATCTCCTGATAAAAGAAATCAAGATTCTTCATCATCTGTTTCGGGTTTTTCTCGTTCATCCTGAATTGCTTCACAAAGGCAACGACTTCGTGGCCCTGCTCGACAAAATAATGGTGGGCTTTGACGATGCCAATCGCATCTCCTGGTATCTGGTGGCCCATGAAAGCACAGGCAATGTTCGCTCCATCCAGTGCAATCTTGGGTAATTCCTTCTGTATCTTCTTATTGGTCAATCACGCCCCCTCCGGGGTCCCCGTCCAAGTATTGGTGTACTCCTCGGCCCTTCGGTCAAGGAGAAACCAGCATCAGATGGTCACGTTTCCGGTCTCGGACCCTCTCTTGAACCATTCGACTGCACGAAAAGGTCGTGACTGCATGGAGATATTGAAGAAAGAGGCTTTGCACGGGTGGCCGATGTCAGAACAGGATGAGCCGGGCTCCGAGGCTGCAGAAGGCGAAGAAGAGCCGGTCCTCGAAGAAGAAATTGAATTGACTCCAGAAGACTTGTTGGCTCAGGCTGAGGCAAAGACTGAGGAGGCTGAGAAAGAGATATCATACCGTGATGCAGAGATTCAGAACATGCAGCGTCGCCTCGCCAAGGAAAAATCAGAATTGATACAGTATTCGAGCATGAATCTGTCTCGCCGAATGCTTTCAGTGATGGATGATGTGGACAGAGCATTATCTGCAATCCCAGAGAAGACCTCTGATGAGAGCGAGCCGATTCTTGAAGGATTGAGACTGTTACGTGAACGATTGTGGTCTGAACTCTCTGCCGCAGGAGTGGTTGCAATGGATTCCAAGGGCAAGGAATTCGACCCGAACCTGCATGATGCGCTCACCACGATACCGGCAAGTGAAGAGAACCCCTCAGGTATTGTCATCGATGTCATCGAGGCAGGCTACATGTTCAAAGAAAGATTGCTGCGTGCAGCAAAGGTCGTTGTGGCATCTTGATCACCCGACATGTTCGACTGAAGGACCCAGAAATGCCAATCTCTTGATTCGCTCGGGTTCTACCAACAACCAATCGATTATGACTTGCTCCACTGATTCACTGAGAACCATTCTGAATGCTTCATCATCACTGATGGTGGACATCATCTTCAGAGTCTGTCTGACCCTCCAACCTTCCAATGACTCTCTTTCATCCAATCCGACCCTGAAGATTGACCAGCCGGCAGCCGAATAGAGTTTCTCCGTCTGCGCATGGGAGACCGCCAAGATTCCTGCATCACCATGCCAAGCACTGGCGTGTTCCACCCATTTCTCTTCGTCGCCGAGGTCAGGTACTGCCAATATCTCGACATTCACCAATCCCTCGGATGCAACCCATGATGCAACCATCTCAAGCCTCTCCTCCCAATCCCAAGGATTCTCTGGAGACGGTTCTCGGTTGGAGGAACCAAGCATGATTCTCAAGGCCAACTCGGGATGCTCTGTGTCGCGGAACTCTGCTGCCTTCCTCAGTAGATGCGTGTGGCCCTTATGCAATGGCTGGAATCTCCCAACTACGACGACTGCCGGTTCAGGTCTCAAAGCAGGTGGTGGTGGGATCATCTGCATTCCATCACCTGTTGAAATATGATGAAACTTCAACATCATCTGGAATTTCAAGACCATGGTCCCGGAAACATGAGAGCATCCGTTCGCAGCCCTCAACCATCTCTTCAATGCTGGTCTCACCCATTGAACCTATGCGAAACATTCTGCCCTTCAGGTGGTCCTGTGCCCCAATCACATAGGTTTGATACTCGTTCTGCAGTCTACTGCGCCAAGCGTCATCGATTCCATCGGGATACATGATGGCAGTGACCGTGTCTGAGCGATGGCCCTCATCCGCCAGAAATTCAAAACCTAGGCTGGAGAAAAGGGAGCGGACCCCGACTGCCATCGTTCTGCATCTGTTCCATCGCTCTTCAAGTCCCTCTTCAGAAAGAACACGAAGAGCCTCAACCCAACCGATTGTCAGATTGATGGCTGGAGTCCAGGGAGTCTGGTCATCGGAACCCTTCTTCAACGCTGCATGGACATCGAGATAGTATGATGGATTGGCACTATCATCCTCCTTTCTACGCTTGGATTCTGTGACCCATTTGTCACTGATTGCCAACGCAGACACTCCTGAAGGACCTGCTGTGCATTTCTGAGCCCCTACGATGATCGCTTCGGCGCCCCATGCCTGTGGATGTACCGGGAGTCCTCCAACGCTGGTGATCGCATCGACCAATAGAGCCACATCATGGTGCTTGCACAAGTCTGCCAGAGCTGCAGCATCCTGAGTAATCCCACTGCTGGTCTCATTGTGACAGAAGGCGAGTGCCTCAAATGCGCCAGTTGATAGATACTGTTCAATCTCTTCTAGATCGAAAGACTTGCCCCAATCATATTTCAGATGGGTGCAATCAGCGAAGGTAGCGGCAATCTGTGCAACTCTCTCACCGAACTTTCCATTGCTTGGAACAAGAATCTCATCCGACTGACAGAGGCGATTGGCCAAGGACATCTCGGTAGCAGCGGTTCCACTTCCTGAGACGACAATGATGCGATATCCATCATCACCGCTCCATGATTCCTGACCACGTTCCAAGGATGACGGTGAAAGATTGAAAGCAAGGCGGAGTAGACTGTTCAATTCAGCCATCACATCACGATATTCCGGCCCTCTGGCAGTCATGACCGGTTTTGACATGGCAGCCAGAACTGCATCATTCATACGAACTGGTCCCGGGACCAGGAAACATGGGCCTTGATGGTCAACTCCCATGCTGTTGCGCCATCAATGAAGCCTTTGAATGCACCCATTGGCCAATGAGAGGATTGATGTTGAACAACTGCTGGCAGCAAACATGGTCCTGCGTATCGGAATCGCCATGTTGCAAGGTGCAAGACACGAACATGCACAGGCGATCCATTCCGCTGCCAATCAACTGGACCTTGAAGCAGAAACTGTGGAATTGCGTACAGCCGCTGACCTGGAGGCCGGACTTGATGCATTGATCCTGCCTGGAGGTGAATCGACCACGATGCGTTTGGCCAGTCGTTCAAAGGGACTTCTTGAAGCGATATATGATTGGATGGATGAGCATCCTGAAGCACCCGTGATTGGAACCTGTGCAGGTGCCATCCTGTTGTGCGACCCTCCCGAAGGCCGCCACCCGTTCATCAATGCGGAGATAGAGAGAAACTCCTTTGGCAGACAATTTGAATCATTTCAAGCAGAATTGGAAGTAAAACTGGATGAAAAGCAATCTGAACCCGTGGAAGAAATAGCATATGTCGATAAGAATGGACATACTTCTCTGAAGGTTGAGGCAACTGTAAGTGGAAGTGGTTTTCCGGGAATCTTCATCCGTGCACCTCGATTCAAGTCATGTGCTGATGAGGCGATCGCTCATCTTGGTTCTGAGGTGGTCGGTGTATCACGAAGCAACAGAATCGCCTTGACCTTCCATCCTGAATTGACCGATGACCATCGCTTCCATCGCTGGTTGTTGCTTCAATCCTCTGCTGTCCAAGAGAGAAATTGAAATCAAACTCGTAGTGCGCCAATGGAGGAATGTCATGCATCTAGAAATGGCGAGTGCGGTTTCTCCACCCGAGGAAGGTGAGACGATCGGTTGTATCCAATGCCAAAAAGGCAGCAAACTAGTGCTTTTCGTCACCGGACATTGCCACT
>CALCOQ010000145.1 GCA_937897005.1 uncultured euryarchaeote | reverse complement strand
CCGGTCCGAGGCCCGCCTCAACACGTCGAGGGAGTCATATGAGCAAGTCAACACGAAAGACGAACCAGAGTCTGGTCGACATGATCGACCTACTCAAGGAGCAGTCGCGTGAGACCGGTGCAGCACTGTGGCGAGACGTCGCACTACGCCTCTCAAGGAGTCGTAGCAATTGGGCCCAGCCGAACCTCAGTCGGCTCAGTCGCCATGCCCCAGAGGGCGCTACAGTCCTCGTTCCGGGCAAGTTGCTGGGTAGTGGAGATATCTCTGGCAAGCCCGTCGTCGCCGCATACAGTTTCAGTACCGGAGCACGAGACAAGATCGAAGCCGCAGGCGGCAAGGTCCTGAGCCTTGGGGAATTAATGGAACAAAATCCAAGTGGAACGGGGGTGTTCATCCTTGGCTGAATCCACTACATTCGTTTACGATGCCACCAATCTAGTGCTGGGTCGCCTTGCCAGCACGGTTGCAAAACAACTCCTTTCATCTGCTAGAGCAGGTGAAGAGACCAGAGTGATAATCATCAACGCAGAGAAAGCCGTTGTTTCCGGCAAGAAGGATTCTGTGGTTGAAGAATATCTGACCCGCTACAGGTTGAACCATGCGCGCAAGGGGCCGTTCTTCCCTAGGATGCCCGATTTGATTCTCAAGAGAACTGTTCGTGGAATGCTGCCATATCAGCGCAAGAGCAGCGGCCGAACTGCATTCAAGTCTCTTCGAGTAGAGATTGGTTGCCCATCACACCTTGATGGTGAACTTCCTGATGGCCATGAGAAGGGCGATGACTCAAAGATTCGTCGCGACTTGCCAAATCGCTATGTCAGCCTGGGTGATATCAGTGCTGCATTGGGCGCTCCAGTACACCGTTGGAACGGAGGTGAGGCTTGATGGCTGCACGTAAGAAGAAGAAGGCAAAGGTCGTGAACAGTAGCGGCAAGCGTAAGACAGCAGTTGCTCGTGCTACTGTGAAGGTTGGCAAGGGTAGAGTCAGAGTCAATAGTGAACCGATTGCCATCATGCAACCACAACTTTCTCGTCGCAAGGCAATGGAGCCTCTGATCATCGCTGATGGGATGGATAGGTTAGAGAAGGTCGATATCAACATCCATACCCATGGGGGTGGGATAATGGGGCAGACTGACGCCATTCGTACTGCCATCGCTCGTGGATTGGTTTTCTATAATGGAGGAGCAGAAGGAATAGATGAGGAACTCAAAGAGGAGTATCTCCGCTTTGATCGTAGTCTATTGGTCAATGATCCACGCCGCAAGGAACCCAAACATCAACTCGGTCGCGGCGCAAGGAAGAAAAAGCAGAAGTCATACAGGTGAGGTATAGAAATGATAATTCCAATAAGATGTTTTAGTTGTGGCTCGGTAATTGCCGATAAGTGGGAAGCTTGGAAGAACCATTTAGCAGCAGGAATGAGTGTCTCGGATGCTCTAGACGAGATTGAAATGATGCGTTATTGTTGTCGCCGTCACTTTGTTTCCCATGTCGATCTCATCGACGAGATTGCACCGTTCTCCACAGCTCAGCATTGAGGGAGAATGAGGTTGTCAGGATTCAAAGGGCCCGTAGGTTAGCTTGGCCAATACTTGGCGGCTGGGGGCCGTCAGACTCCAGTTCAAATCTGGACGGGCCCACCTGATGCGGCTAGAATTTATTTTCGATGACCTATGGTCATCGTTTTTCTTCATGACATGATGGGGGCATACCTATGAGTAATGGCATGATGCCAATGTCATGCGTCCACGCGAATATCACTCAGCCTTGCTCATCACCGCCTTGATGCTCAGTGCATTGACGACTGTAATGATACCAGTTTCAGCAAATACGCCGGTTTCGGGAAGCATCGCAACCAGTGCTGACTGGTCTGGAGATGTTCTTCTGACTGGAGATGTATATGTCGAACACGGAGTCATTCTCAACCTCAAGGCAGGTGCTGTTGTCAATGCCGCTGAGTATTCGTTGGTGGTCAATGGAACGCTCACTGGTACCGATGCACAGATTCTTTCATCAGCATCAACCGACGCTGGAAATCATACTTCCACTGTTGGCATGTGGCCGGGAATAGTCATCAATGCCGGTGGTGATGCTTCGTTGACCGGGGTAAGCATCAGTAATGCCAAGACTGCAATGAAGATTCATGGAACAGCCACTCTTGATTCAGTATCGGTTTCAACATCTTACATTGGAATCGAGGTTGATGGTTCAGCCACAATTGATGATCTGACATGTTCAGCGATTGATTTTGAATGCGTATTGGTCTCTGGCAATGCAGTATTGGATGGGCTTGTTGCAGATGCAGTTGCATCTGGAGTGGTTTCTTCGGGAGATCTCGATGCAACGAATATCGATATTGATAACGCAGGGACTGGAATCATGATATCTGGAGGAAGTGGAGATTATTCCAATATCAACATCACTGCTGCGAATACAGCGATCCATGTCAGAGGAGTGACAACGGCGACGGTAGACGATGTTTCAATTTCAGAAACGAATCTTGTTCTCGATGCAGGAGATAGCGATGGTTTCGTCATGAGCAATGTTTCAGCAGATGCTGGGCGCGCTGTTCGAGGAGAAGGAGTGAACTCATTGACAGTCAAAGACTCATCATTCAACGGTGTTCGAGATGGTACTTCCATGGTTGATGTGAACACCGAAGGAACATTCACGATGTCAAACGTCGTTCTGAGAAACGCCAGCACCGCTCTCGACCTGCGGGGAAGCGGCAGTCATACATTGAATTTGATTGATGCTGAAGCAGAGGACCTGGTGTTGAGTGCTACAGGAACGGGAGTGGTTTCAGTAGTGGAGATGATTGGCTCTGCAGAGAGTCAAGGAATCCGAATCAGTGGTCCAACCTTCGATGCCGAGTCAGTCAACATCACAGGTGGTTTGGAGACAACATTGGGGTTGAGAATCGCTACAGGAACCCACGAGATCGAAGAATTCACTTTCAGCAGGGGATATTCTGCTGCTGACACCACTTCTCTCGGAGTTGAATTGGTATGGGCGACCGTGGAATGCGGAATCTTGGTGGTGGAAGATTTCGCAAACGGGATACGGGCTGACAGTTCGTCATTGTCTTGTGAAGATGTTAGAATGAACAATGGGCGAACCAACGGGCTGGAATTGGATGATTCCTCTCTCTTCATTTCAGGCACCCTGTCCACCAATCTATTCGATGTTGGAGCCTCGTTGGAGGATGATTCTACACTTCATGTCAATTCATGGAGCACCAATCTTCACGATGATGTATTGGATATCTCATCTGATTGCACTGCAACGGTTCGTTTCCTGGAGTCCGGCAATACTGCAGGTTTCGATGCAATCGGTGATGGAACTCTGGTTTGGGGTTCAAACAACACCCCCAACCTTGCTGTTTCCACGAATCATCAATTGACTGAGACGATGATAAAGACAGTGGATCTTTCTGGAGATCCATTGGCGGCAGAATTGGTTGTTGAGGGATTCAGTTTCACTTCAGGTGCACCAGGTCTGGTGACGGTTCCGCTGCGCGACACAGGAAGCCTTGTTGTTGCAATCAGCGGTTCAGCAGGCGCTCAAGCGACATTGATTGGGGGAGTCTCAAATCAGGAATTGGCATTGCCGAACATCCCAGATGGAGACTGGACGATAACTTCCGGCATTCATGTTGTTCTAGGCCCATCCATGGATGGCGAGGGGCACCTACTCAGTGGAAACCTGACGATTGAAACAGGTGCTAGTCTGACATTGCAAGGTTCCAGTCTAGTCATGGAGTCTGGCAATATTTTCAGCACAGAAGGTACAGGAAAATTGATTGGTGAGGGTGGAGCGTTGTTCGGTGGCATTGTAGATGTCAACACCCAGGTTCCATTCGACGGTCAAGAGGATGGATTGACGATAGGTTCTGATGTATTCTGGAATTGCTCTTCACCACCAGATATCACCACAGTTCACTTCGCTGCTGGATTGACTCTAGGAGATGAGTGTGATGTCTCTCTCACCAGTGGTTCAATATCTTCAGATCCAACCCTTGGAACCAACGCCAGTCTCTTGATGAGAAGCGTTCTCTCCATCGTGGTTCTCGATAAAGGAGACCCTGTTGAAGGAGCGACTTTGACCATTGGAGGAGAGAGTTTCAGCAGTGATACCGATGGTTCTGCAACCTATTTCACCGATGCGAGGGAGATAACAGAATCGGGAAACACTTGGGGGGGTTCACTGACTGTCATCATGCAATCAAGTGGTTTGATGGACATGATGATGTGGGACACCAACTCCAGTCTTTCAAAGACATTCCTTGCCTCCACTGTTGAAGCAGGAACACAAGATGATTGGGTGATATTGGAAGCGGCATGGAGCCCATATTATCTAGCAGATGATCTGACGATTTCTGAAACTGCGACCTTGACACTTCATGACAATGCTCAACTGGTCATCGCCAATGATGTCGCCATCACCCTTGAAGGAACAATAACAGCAGGGGCTGGAACGATTCAGAGTTCTGGTGCATCACCTTGGTCTGGAATCACCATGGAAGGGGTTCAGGCAAAATTGAATCTAGCCTCAACCCATCTCGTCGGTGCATTATTGCCGGTGGTGGTCAATGGCGGAGTGATCGTTTCTGAAGGAGCGGAAATCGCTTCAGGAACAGATGGCCTCATTTCAGCAACTTATTCAGATTCAACCATTTCCATAACACTGACTGATACTGACTTGAGATATGGTGGCCAGAATTGTATCAGAGTTGCAGGAACTGGAGTGGAATTGAACATTCAAGATACCACCTTGGAAGAGTGCGGAGATCATGCACTATGGGCTACACTATCTGTCCTGGATATTGATGGACTTGTGATTGCTGGAGGCTCTGATTCCGGAATCAGTCTTGCAGATGTTGAGGGAATCGTGACAGGTGTAGACGCTGGTTCACACAATGGCAGTAACAGTTCGATCAGGTTATCAGAGCAAGATGGAAACCTTGTTCTCAGAAACTTGATACTTGCTCCAGGTTCATCAGAAGCTGCATTCTATGCTACACAGAGCAGATGGATAGAGGTTGATGGAATGGTGGTGTCGGGCGCACCGGCAATCGATGTTGAGTATTCGGCGGGCTCACTTTCTGGATTGAATCTATCCGGAGATGGTGGTGGGACTGCAATATCAATTCATCATAACCGTGGTTCACAACCTTTGTCAATCGAGGATTCCAACATCTCAAACTATTCAGTAGGATTGAGCCTGCATGGCCATGCGGGTGATGAGTTCAACCATCCTGTGGAAAGTATTGACAATATTATGGATTGCATCACCACAATTGCAAGCGATGGCTTACCATTCGTCTCCACAGATGATGAATTGGCAGGTGCGCTTGAATTCAATTCTGCAAATGAAGTTGAAGGAAAATTAGTGAACAGTGAATTCACATCAATCACCGCTACTGGGAATGCTACGGTTGTTGCATGGGAGGATTACTCCATCACGCTGATGATGTTCGGCACCGGTATCGATGCATCGGCAAGTATCGATGTATCCAACCCCCATGATGCCTCAACATTCTCATTCTCAAACCAAGGTTCACAATGGGACCTCCTTCTACCTGTCTTTGTTGCAGGGTCCAGTGGTTCTCATGACTTGCAATCAGCCGAATTGACTGCATCAGGGCCCGGCAGCCTCCCATTCTCTACCGATATCGTTCTGACTTCAGGTTCTGCTAGAACACTGATATTCAATCTAACAGGAAACACTGAGCCAAACTCTCACATCTCATCACCAGACGAAGGTCAGAAATTCAGCGTTCTTTCCAATATTACCTTTGTTGGTATTGCCAGCGATGATCAGAGTGAAGAATCATCTCTCACACATCAGTGGGAGGTTCAGGACAGCATCGGTGATGTGATCTGGAACTCAGTCGAGGTTTCACCAACATGGGAAGATCTTGAATTCGGTGAATTCCTGGTACGTTATACCGTGGCCGATGAACATGGCCTTTCGAGTACAGTTTCAGTTTCTTTCCAAGTGACCTATCATGATTCTGATGGAGACTGGACGGCTACATGTGACGAAGAATATTGGTTTGATTCCACCAATGGAAACAAGTGTGGGCATGATTCAGTTGATACGGATGATGACAATGATGGAATCATCGACACTTTGGATGTCTGGCCATTGGACCCTTGTGCCGATGCCGATGTGGATAACGATCTACTTCCTGATGCCATTGATTGCCCCAGTGGAGTCACAACAGAACTTGTTGAAGATGGAGATGTGAAGAAGATTTCACTCAAATCAAATACTGCAGAGGAAGGTGCCGATATGGGAATGTTGGTAGCCTTCATGTTGTTGATTGTGGGAGTATTATTGGTCATCAACAGGATGCGAGCAGCTGAATAGAGATGAGGTGCAGAAAATGGAGTTACCCGATTCCGACCTTGTCGGCGGGTTGATCACTATACTGGTCGCAATAGTGGTTCTATGGGATGTATGGATTCTATGGAGGCGCTTTGATCTGGTCCCTCAACTTGGAGCATTGAAGAACGGTGGATTTGCATGGGCGAGTACCACCGAGCAGGAAATGTCTCGTCATTGGTCCAGTATTCTTGCGTTGACGATAATGATGGCAGCACCATGGATACTCGCTGAGACGACTCAAACCTCGATGAGGATGGTGGTTGTTTTCGACATATTACTGGGTATTCACATGGCCGGCATGGTCATCCCGAAAAGATACGCTGCATCCCGAACCCATCTTTTCTGCGATGGGCAGAAGCATGAATGGGAAGGCCTCAGATTGGCATTGAAGCAACCACGCGGAAGAATTCTCCTTCACCGAAAGGGTTGGAGCGTATTCGCCCCCTTGCCTCTGGGCGGACAGGTAGGAGATTTATCGCTTGCGCGCTTATGGATTAGTGCAGCCATGAGAGGGGCAGAAGAGTGGGATTTCATGTGTAATGAATATGGAATCGAGGAAGAATGAGTCATTTTCCAATGCGATAGTTCATCCACCTATTTCATTTCGCAACTGCATGGATTGGACCCGCAGCAATGACGACTTGTTCGTGAGATTGGACCCAGGTGAAGAGATTCACACTTCTCTTCGTGAACTGGCTGACGAATTAAAAATCAATGCGGCAGCGATAACCAGTGGTATCGGTCGTACTCGAGACAATGTATATGGACACATGTCGGATGAAGGAATATATCACAAGGTATCACTCTCTGAAGCCAGTGAATTGGTCAGCCTGCAAGGAAATATTGGTCGTCTGAATGATGGAAGTTCATTCACTCATATCCATATGACGATATCCGATGATGAGATGGGCGTTCATGCAGGTCATTTGTTTGAAGCCACGGTTCATGTTGTCGCAGAGATACACATCAGAATCATGGAGAATGTGATTATGTCCAGGTGTCCAGCAGAAGATTCTCAGTTTGTTGCCCTTGTATTCGAATGATAAGAAGCGTGAAGAGGGGCGCCTACCGCCCCCCATATCATGGCAGTGCTCATCGAAGGCATTGGTGGTATGACTTGCGGAGGTTGTGCTCTCAATGTCGAGAACGCTTTACTTACAGTCGAAGGCGTTACTTCGGCAAAGGTGGATCATGTATCTGGTACTGCCCATGTCGACAGTGATGGCAATTCTTCGAAACAAGTAATGGAATCAGCAATCAGAAGTGCTGGCTATGATGTTGGTGCAGCAACGGAATTCGATTGGCAGGACAAGGCAGTTTGGAAACAATCAGCAAACAACACCAAATGGTGTTTGATTGGATGTTCAATCGGTGATTTTGGAACCATCGCGGCCTTTCAGTTCATTTTCACTGAATCCGGATGGAGCCCGATGATGATCATGGCCTTGGCCATGTTCAACGGAATCATGACATCAATTTCACTTGAGACGGTTATCCTCTCTGCTCAAATGCCCCTGAATGATGCATTTAGAGTTGCAATCGGAATGTCATTGATTTCGATGCTTGGGATGGAAATGGCGATGAATATTGTTGATTTGATTTTGACAGGCGGGGCCGTACTTACATGGTGGGTGATCGTACCGATGCTGGTGGTTGGTTTCCTTACTCCATGGCCATACAATTATTGGCGATTGAAGAAGTATGGAAAGTCATGTCATTGAAACATTGCGAGAGGTTTTCAGCCCTCGACGTCATGGCCTGTGTATGACCGGAGACGCGGGCCCAGATGTTGCCGATGAAGCAGCGCGAATTGCTTGGCTCTCCGACCAGATTGCTCATCATTCAGATCTGTACTACAATCTGGCAGTTCCCGAACTGAGTGATGTTGAATTCGATACTCTGTGGGATGAATTGAAAACATTGGACCCATCAAATCCCCAACTCTCTAGAGTAGGTGCGGATGTTGATCCTGGCTCTGAGAAAGTCGTTCATCTATTTCCAATGAGGAGCCTGGACAAAGCAACCAGTGACAAGGAGATTGAACATTTTGCAACTGAGACCGCCTTAGGAGCGGAGCGATTCCTCAGCCAACCCAAGCTGGATGGTTCAGCTCTATCATTGGAATACCGCCTTGGGCGCTTGGTCAGGGCTGCAACCAGAGGTAACGGAGATAGGGGAGAGGATGTAACAAGGAATGCCAGAAGAATCCCGAATATTCCCGAGAACCTTGGAATCGAGGTAGATGCTCATGTTCGTGGTGAGGTGGTGATGGCATTGTCTACTTTCAAGGAAAAATATAGCGAAATATCACCGAATCCTCGGAATCTGGCCGCTGGAGCCTTGCGTCAAAAAAACCTGGAAGCCGGAAAGGCAGATGCAGCGGACCTTGTTTTTCAAGCCTATGATGTCAGATTCCCAAGTGGGGATGCACGCCATCCAGATGCGGCAGAGCCCCCACAGGAAGAGAATGATTCAATGCTGTTGGAGTGGTTGCAGAAAACAGGAATCGAAGTCGCTCCTTGGGAACTTCATGATGGAGCAGAATCGATGTGCCGTTCGACCTTGGATTGGAGTAACAAGAGGGAGTCGCACCGTTTTGAGATAGATGGAGTCGTGTTCAAGGTCGATCAGATTCGCCGCCGTGAATTACTGGGGATGACTGCTCACCATCCCCGTTGGGCTTTGGCCTGGAAGTTCCCTCCAGAAGTTGCAGAAACGGTGTTGTTAGGAATTGATTGGCAGACTGGTAGAACTGGAGCGATAACCCCAGTGGCTAGATTGGCACCACAGATGGTTGGTGGCGTGACTGTTGAGAATGCCACATTGCACAATGCAGGAGAACTTGAGAGGTTGGATATCAAGATTGGAGATAAGGTCCGTCTTGTTCGTAGAGGTGATGTCATTCCCAAGGTAGAAGCAGTGATAGGACCAGCGGCAGAGAAGGACATACAGGGCAGAGTTCATGCTGACGGAACCCCGTTCACTGGTGAGATTCCACCACCATCAGCACCAGTCATTCCTCAATCTTGTCCTGATTGCCAAGGTCCAGTCGAATTGGATGGCGCCTTCCTGAGGTGCAATGACCTGTCATGCACTGCCCGCACAGTAAGATCCCTGATCTACTGGTGTCAGGCTCTGGAAATGGATGGAATAGGGGAGAAACTCGCTGAACAATTGGATGATAGTGGATTGGTCAGTTCGATACCGGACCTATATTCTCTCACCATGGAACAATTATCTGGACTTGATCGCATGGCAGAGAAATCGGCTTCCAATGTACTTTCTGAGATTTCTGCAACGAGGTCTTTGTCCTTGTCGTGTTTCCTTCATGCATTGGGAATGCCGGGTATTGGCCCAGAACTGGCAACATCTCTGTCTCAGGAGATAGGTACTCTAGAAGAACTCCTGAATCTCGTCAAACAATGGGAAGATGGGGAAGAAGCCGCAATCAACAGATT
>CALCOQ010000144.1 GCA_937897005.1 uncultured euryarchaeote | reverse complement strand
CAGACATCCTGATATGGATGGCATCACCGTCTCCGTAGGTGGAAGTACACTCAGTTGGACTATCACACTCGATACTGTCCGAGAAGGTGATGAAGCTCTCCGAATTGACCGGAGCGAACCCATAGATACCCTCAGTGTTATCCAGTCTGAAAGACTCAAGCTGACTGCCTGATCCATTGACCCACTCAAGCATGACCACAGTTGCCTGTGTAGCGATTGGCTCCTTGGCACTGGTCACGATGATCGACCAGTATCCGTTGACACCCGGCGAGTTCTTCTCAACCTTGAAGGCGATTCTTGGAACCGACTTGCTTGGTTGGTCAGCGAGGTCGCTGGCCCAAACATAAACCACACCAGACAGAACCACAGTGATTGCAACCATAAGGATGGTAGCGATGACTGGGCTGACTGCTTGCTCATCATCCACGAGAGAGAGAGACTCGAGTTCTTCTTCCTCCTCTCTACGGCGACTTGCCAACATCAATCCGGCCACGAACAGACCAGCAGCGCTGATTGCAGCGAAGCCTGGTGCGAACGAAGGCACGGATGCTGGTGAGATGGTGTCCACCATGACTGGTAGTATGTCTTCGGAATCCAAGATGCCATCTGGGTCAGAATCAATGACTGATGTGAACATCACGTTGTTCAGCCAATCCTGGTCCTCAAGAGCCGGTCTACGCTTGGAGTAGACATCGTCAGTTGCGGAATACCCGATTGCTCCAGGTGAGCTCCATGGCGACAATGACGCTTCAGCACGGTGTGCGGCTGGAGAGTTTGTGATGAAGTCGCTTGGTGTAGCAGCACTTGGGCTTGGGCACGATGCAGCCTTACAGGTCATGACATCGACACGAACACCGACACGGGTGGTTGCCTCCTCGATCAGCACCTTGCTGTCAAAGGTATCAGACTGACCGTCTGCAGGTGGCTCCACAAAGTAGGTGTCTCTCAGAGACAGTCCATCAGCACCATTGCTCAGGAAGGATATCTTGAGCAACTGATCGTACTTGTATGGACCAAGGTCTCCCTCGTGCTTGACGTCAACACTGACTGGTACATGAGTACCTGGCATGATGAAGTTCACGTTGTTGAAGCTGATTCCTTCATTGACATCAAAGAGGTAGTCAGCGACCATCTCACGGGTGTTGTCAACCTTTATCTTGAACGTCTTGGTAATGCTCTCCTGCTTGTAATCAGCAGTGTCCAGTGCATAGTTGGGTATGTAGGATGGCGCAGTTGCGGTATCCCACAGTGTCAACTTGATAGCACAGTACTCGTCAAGGGTCTGTGGTGGTTCCTGATGGATACCATCATCGTCGAGATAGTCCTTCTCCTCTGGTGGTGCGTTGGTTGTTGCATCCTGTATCAGAGTAAAGGCGATGTTATCACCGGTGATGACGATGTTGTCGAAGTACTTGTCAACATCACAACTTCCAACTATCTCGTCCCATGTCCATGTCAGGTCTGCGTCGAGGTGGTCGTCGTCAGTCTTCATGTTTTCAAGGTTGAAGGTCAGTTCGTTGGTGTTGACACAAGCCCCATTTGTACATCCAGTGTCTTCAGTCACTGTCACAGCCCATGGAGTTGCGATCTTGTCGCCATTTCCATTGGTTATGTGTGAATCTCCAGAAACGTCGTATGCTGGAATCACTGGTATGTCGTTGGTTGGGTTGATGGTGAAGGCCACATCGACTGCAGTCGCTGCATCATTCTCAGAGGCACCGTCGCTCAGGGTGAGGGTGATATTACACACACCACCGAGCTCATTGCTGGAGATCTCAGTGATGAATATCTCGTTCTGCACGACCTCTACAGTGAATGCAACACAGTCCGATGGAACGCTAGCATCCCATGTGTAGATCTGTGGAACATCCTCTGCATTGGACAGAGTCTGCGTCTGCTCGTTATCCTTATCGATGATGTAGGCAGCACTTGCAGTTGAGCCAAGAGGCTTACTGTGGCTACCCCAGTTCTCGTCAAGGACGTTGAGGTTGTCGAATCCATCATCAGAGAACACTGGCATACAATCGTTGCGTGCTGTGTTGCAGATGGTAGGTGCATCGTTGACGTTGTTGACAGTGACCATGAAGGTATGACTGTCGGTCAATCCATGACTGTCTTCCACTGTCAACTCAATGAGGTAGGTACCGAACTGGTCATCGAGTGGGGTGATGACCAAATCATGTCCACTGAGGGAGACTGTAAGCAATGTTGCTTCGTTGCTGTCATAGTCGTCCACGTATGTCCAGGTCAGAGATGCTTCAGCATCCTGTAGGTCATCAGCCTTGTCGGTCAGGGAGATGGTGTGCGCTCCACTGTCCTCGGCATAGACCACGTCCTCGATTCCGATGATCACCGGGCAAGCACGAAGGATGTTGATTGCTTCCTCACGGTTGACAGACATGTCCAGACCGGTGATTACTCCCCAGTCATCTTCACAGCCATCAGGTGCTTGGACCTTGACGGTGACCTCATAGTCTTCCGAATCGCTTGGAGTATTGCTGTTGATGTACTCGCGGTAATTGAGACGCTTGTCATCCAGAGTTCCATCGCCTAGGCTGCCCTGACCCATGATCAACTTGATGTGACCAGTGCTTGGGTGCGTGCTGGCAATGGTTCCATCATCCTCTCCGAGGACAACAGCATTGAGACGTACCTTCTCACCTGCTCCTGGGCCGCCGATGCAACTCCAAGGAATCTTGACCTCGGTGTTGGTGTTGTCGCTCCAGCCGATTTGTGCAGCCATGTTCTGACAACTCTCTGGCAACCAGTTAGGATCTGAGAACTTCTTCAGTCCCCATGAATAGGTTGAATCACCATCATTTGGTGAGTCGCTACCATCCTCAGCGAAGAAGGCATAGTCAGCAGCGAAGTTGAAGGAAGGAGTGGTTCCATCCCATTCCCATCCCTCAGTGCTACCTTGGCTGGATGAATCGATGAATATTAACAACTCACCAGCGTCCATGTCCGCTCCGGACAAAGCCAGATACAGGTTGGTCTCGTCCCATGTCACCATGAAGTCCTGGCCAGCCTCACCATCACTAGAGACAACACCTGGGAAGGCATCATCGGATGGGTTGTCGGAGTTACCAGTCCAGTCTGACAGGTCGCCATTGTCGCTACCGACGGTGATGAGGTCGCTTCTCATGTCAGGACTGACGTGGGCCACATTGGACCCGCTTTCAGACTGTATGAGCAGACCGACAT
>CALCOQ010000143.1 GCA_937897005.1 uncultured euryarchaeote | reverse complement strand
TGACTCCATCCACGGAAACATCTCCCACTCCAGAAACTGCTCCGCTGGAATCGACCGAGACTGAAACTGTAGAGGAAATCACCAGTCTGACTCCAATCTCTATTCCAGTCATGAGTCCAGTCAAGAGCGAAGAAGAGGAGGAGGAGGATATCGAAATCTCAACCCTGAAACCTGTCGCCAGAGTGATGATGACTCCTCAGATACCTATTGATGACCTGATACAGGATGCTGAAAATGAAGCGGAAGAACCTGATGAGACTGATGACTCCGATATGGATTCGATGATTGAATCAATGTCCATCAAGACTCCAACCATTGCTGGTTTCGAAGACGAGGAAGAAGAGGGAGATGAGACTGAATCATCTACGCCTCGCCGAGGGCCACCGCCAACCACGAAGGGACGTAAGGGCCCACCAGAAGGAACTGGACGTGGATCCCCTCCAGATTCAAGCGCACGAAAGGGCCCGCCCAGCTCAAGCGGACGAAAGGGCCCACCCGGTGCCAAGAGAGGAGCCCCCGGTACAGGAAGCAGAGGTCCACCTCCAAGCTCCACAAGAGGTCCGCCTACCAGCACTGGTGCTGATGAAGACAAAGAAGGGTATTCTGAAGAAGAATGAAACCTCCCATTCTCACCTGAATCCAGTTATTCTCGCTTACACCAACAACCGTCGCTTTGAAAGGATGGCCTCCAATCGAGTTCCATGCGAAGAGTCGCGGTTCTAGTTTGTTTGATTCTTGTGTCCTTCTCTCCGATGGCCCCTGTCCCTGTATCTGCAGAGGGGGTTCTCGAAGAGGCTGGAAACGTAGATGTCCTTACTGGGAAGACTGCTTCTTGGGTTCAGTACCTCGAAAACAAGGTTGTTTTTTTGACCACTGATGGCACTTTCCAGTTGCTTGATTTTGAAGATGGAGCCCACACTCTGAACTTTGAATTGACCGAACTACCCGCCACGCACGTCGCTGTTCCCGATAGCACCAACACCTTGGTGGCCATCGGTACAGATGAAGGCGTTCTGGTCGTGAATATGGTCCTCCAGAGCATCGTTGAGAACTTCAATACATCATTCCCAGCCACAGACTTGGCTTGGGATATTGATGGAGACCTTTGGGTCGGACAAGGAACTGGAACAAGAAATGCTCTGGAATATCAATCCGGTGTCAGCACTGGTATGGAGACAGAGATACATTCCATAGGCTTGACTGATGTACTGGTTCTACCAGATGGAAGAGTGGTCACCAGCGGTAATGATGAGGTGGTGAAGGTCCACGATATGAGTGGTGAAGATACTGTGATTCTGACTGAACAGGATGATCGGGTCCTTGATCTGGCAGTAGATTCAAGCGGCAGATTGCTGACTTCGTCAGCAGATGGAAACTTGATCAGATATGATACCAGTGATTGGAGTCATGAGATATTGGAGACCAGCCCCAACAACCGTTTCTCATACATTCTACCTACAGATGATGAGATTCATCTGGCTGGAGACAATGGAGTTTACCATTCAGTTGATACTGTCAATTTCACCTCTACTGAAGACTACACCCTCGGAGGACAGCTTAGAGGTGCGCATCGCGGAGATAAGGGCCAATTGTACCTCATCGCTTCTCTGTCTCAATCCACGACCGTGAGATTGTTTGATATCGATTCTGATGGAGATGGCTTGGTCGATTCACAAGATGCCTTTCCTGATGACGCCAATGAAACCAAAGACAGCGATCATGATGGTGTTGGAGACAATAGCGACCTTTTCCCCAATGACCCTTCTGAACATAGCGATAGAGATGGAGACGGTGTAGGAGATAATGAAGACCAGTATCCTGATGATGAACTGGAGAGTAGCGATTCGGATGGAGACGGTGTAGGAGATAATGGAGACGTTTTTCCAGATGATGGCTCTCAATGGGAAGATGGCGACAACGACGGCCTTGGAGACAACCCGTTGGGTTCCAATCCAGATCAATGTCCTGCCGTCAATGGCGGCTCACAATACGATAGAGATGGATGTCTAGATTCTGATGGAGATGGATGGTCGGACCCCGACGAATCATGGGGTGCCAGCCCAAATGGTAGTGCCGATGCATTCCCGTCGGAGAGGACTCAATGGGCTGACAGTGATGGAGATGGACATGGTGATGACCCTGAAGGATATCGAGGCGATGCTTGCCCAAGTCAATATGGAGATAGTAGATACGGATTGCTGCCTATTCTTTCCAACAGTGGAGCAATAGTTGATTACGAACGTATCGAACAGTTTGGCTGCCCAGACAATGACGGGGATGGCTATGCCAACCATCTGGACCACTTGCCTGATGACCCTGATGAATACAGGGATCACGATGGAGATGGAGTTGGTGCCAAGACTGACTATGATGATACCAATGCAGCCATCGAGACCGTGGATGACTGGTGTCTCAACAATCCAGATGACGCGTCCAACTATTGTAAGGGATTGAACAATCCTGAATATCAAGCCTATGTGGAGCAGACAACCAACGACGGTGGAACTCCGATGGACTACTATTCCTGGGTATCTTCAACCAATGTGGAGCAAGACACGAGCGATACCCAAGAAAGCAAAATGGATGAACGCATCGATACTGCCCTGAAGTATGGAGGACTGCTGTTCGTCGGTCTTGTGGCGATGCTGCTGATAGTCAATGGAATGATGAAGATGGGAAGAAAACGTAGTTTCTCCAAGACCTATGGCGACTCATCCTTCTCTCCAGGTGCCTCATTGGCTGAACTTGCTGCTCAAGAAAGTGGAGAGGCCTTTGAAGCGGTGGGTGGAGTTGTGGACGAGGATGGTTGGGGCGACGAGGTCGAACCTATGCACTTAGGTGGTTCAAACTATGGAGATGAACTCTCGATGGAAGAACTGGCCGGAGGCTCCACAAGTGAGCCTGCACCTTCGTCAACGCCTTCACCTACACCGGCAGCAGCGGCTTCACCTACTCCACAACAACCAGCAGCAGCACCACCTATCCCAGCAAGCGGACTACCTCCGGGATGGTCCGAGGAACAATGGAAATGGTATGGGCATGAATGGTTGGCCCAGAACAAATGATCAATGAAACTTGATCGGAAGGTCTGTTTTCATCTTTCCGAGTTCAGCACCGCTGTACAAAGTGCTCCCATCTGCATCTTTCATGGTATTCATCATCAACCACAGGAACGTATTCCAAACAGTTCCGCTAGCGTGCAATTCCACCTTGTTCATTGCAGCAAGTTCCAGGATGACCGCCTCGTCTGAATCCGCATCAAACAATGCCCGGATCAAATGCTCTGCTTCGAACTCATAGGTTGCAGGTTTCTGAGGTCTGGTAGCACCCATGATATCATCTCATACCGGGAATGGTGACATGACCAAGCGACGGACCAGTGCCTCAGCATCCATATCCTCAAGTTCGGAAAGACGCTTACGGAGATCGTCCACAACTCCTTTCATTCTCAGAACTTTGTATTGTTTGACAAGGGCTGCCAACATATCATCAACGCTTCGATAATCATCCATCGCCTTCATTGAATTCAGTTGTCTTCTGGTCTCAAAACTCACACTGACAGATGTCATCCCTGCTGCAGTCATATCTATCCCGGGTCGGTGTCCGTTGTTCTATACTTAACTTCGATGCTGATTCGATTCACTCAGCGCTAAGATTCAACACAACATAATGTAGCGAAGTTCAAGCACTCAATCTATTGGTTCTCTTGAATCCGAGATTCTTGCGCTTACCTTCAACCCGTTGATGAAATTCCTTGGCGAAGGTCCAGTATTGCAGACTGCCACGGCCCTTGCTGTCATTGCTACGTTTGTGAAGCAACACGGTAGGTGCTCCTTCCGAAGGGGCTTCTGCAATCTTGACAAGACGCTGAATGACCGTGGAATAGACATGCTTGGGAAAGTGCTCCTTGACTTCGTTACAAACGGTGTTGGAAAGTTTTGACTTGGGCATGACCATGGTCATGACTATTCCCATCAATTTCAGATGCGGATTGATTCTACGCTGTACGAGTTTCACTGAATTCATCAGTAGGCTCATCCCCTCAAGGGCATAGAACTCGGCTTGGACTGGAATCAAGACCCATCTGGAAACAGCCATTGCGTTGATCGTCAATAAACCAAGGCTTGGAGGAGTATCGATGATGATGTAATCAAATTCATGCTCGATAGAAGACAGGGCTTCACGCAATCTGGTCTCCCGCCCCAATCGGTGTGATAATTCAATCTCAGCCCCGGAAAGGTGGATTGAAGAAGGCAGTAGCCAGAGATTCTCAACCACCAGATTCTTTGGAATATTCTTGTTTGGATATTCAGTTTTCCAGGTGCGCTGCATCGATTCAGTCAATTGTTCAGGTGAGAGCAGGAATTCATCCATTATCGGTAGATCCTCGCCACTCTCGTTCATCAACAAATCATGCACGGTCTTCTTGAGATGTCTCTTTTCCACACCAAAACTGGTCGAACAGTTGCCTTGCGGGTCAAGGTCGATCAACAGAACCTTGGAAGGAGGGATTATCCAGCGCTTGCGATCCTTTTCTCCCTTCGCCAATGCAGCAGCCAGATTGACCGCAGTTGTCGTCTTGGCGCAACCACCTTTCTGATTGGCTACAGTGATGACCATGGTATATGGGTCCACTCGATACTCCTCCTGACCTTGACCGAAGCCTTCACCTTTCAAGCGATGGGTATTCTAAGTCCTCAATCAGCACTCAAGCTGGCTGAATTACTGGTACGGGGACCTCAGACAGAATCTTTCTCATGATGTGCATCCCGGTTATTCCACGAATCTTGGCCTCAGGCTTCATCACGATTCTGTGGCTACATATCTGAAGCGCAATACTCTTGATGTCATCTGGAATGACATAATCCCTGCCATCGATTGCTGCTGCTGCACGACTGGACTTGAACAGGTTTTGGCTGGCACGTGGACTGCAACCATTGATGATTCGATGGTCTTCACGGCTTCTCTGGACGATCTCGACAACATAGGAAAGAATCGCAGGGTCCACATGAACGGTCTCTAGAGCCTTCTGCATGGCTACCACCTTCTTGGGCGAAGTTATCTGCAACACATCGTGGTCGTCTTTTCCACGCAGTTTCCTTCTTGCCAGAATCGCCTTCTCTTCTGAACGGTCAGGATAACCCATGCTCATCTTGATGAGGAATCGGTCCATCTGCGCTTCTGGTAACGGATATGTTCCTTCTTGCTCAATTGGGTTCTGGGTAGCCAACACCACGAAAGGAGCGGGCAACTTGTGTGTGATTCCTTCGATGGTGACCTGCTTCTCTTCCATAGCCTCAAGCAATGCTGCTTGAGTCTTTGGTGGAGCACGGTTGATCTCGTCAGCGAGCAGGATGTTGCAGAACAATGGTCCCGCACGCAACTTGAATTCGCCAGTCTTCTGATCATACATGTAGGTCCCCATGATGTCGCTTGGTAGCAGGTCAGGAGTGAACTGAACACGCTTGAACTTGCAACCCAAGGCCTTAGCAAAGGTGTTTGAGAGCATTGTTTTCCCCAATCCAGGAAAATCCTCAAGCAACATGTTTCCGTTTGAGAGGATTCCAACAGTCACTCGGCGCAGGTTCTCCTGCTTACCGATGATGACCTTTCCAACCTCATTCATCAGGCTGTTCGCGATAGCGCTTACAGTTGCTATCAGGTCCTTGGTTCGATTATCTCCTCCTCCAGCTCCTCCTGCGTCATATGCTTGGGCCATGGTGTACACCTCCTGTGGGACGTACCCCCACCCGTCGGAATCGTACTTCAATATTGGGGATACACACTTCAGAGCGTTCAGCGCCATCATGAGGCCACTTAGTGGGAATAATTACTCATCTGCCCCAAAAATGGTTATCTTTTCGATGTAGTGAAATCAGTTCTTCAAAAATCTCTTCCTCCATCGCCGTCAATTCGAGTTTACGAAGACGCTTGGCGTGACTTTCAGGAATATCCACCAAAAGAATGTCCTCTTCATCGATACCTCGACCAACGACTGCTCCCTTGATGGCAACAGCCACCTCATCTCCCTGATGGGCTTCTTTGAGCGTATCTTCACCAGTTCTCAGAGATTTTACCATCCCGATATTCGTCCCATCCGGTTTCATCAATCTCTGACCCTGATGGACCCTTCCTCCGAGTACCCTGACACCAACCACGGCTGGATTGCTTCGTCGGAAGATGTGGTCGCGTAGAATCAGTAGCTTCCCGGGATAGACCAAAGCCTCTCTACTGGCTTCCTCTATCTTCCTCTCGGTTTCTTCATTCCATTTCTCGAATCGTTCTATGATGTGATAGATGACTTCACCATCGATAAACTCCACAGTGGAATCATCCGACTGCAACTTCTCACCAACCTCACTCAATGCTGAGGTTGAAAATGCCAGAATCGCCCTGTGGAGGGGGTTGGATGCATTCTCTGCAGTCAACAGGTCCCTCTTGTTGACCTGCCCGATGGTAGCCGACCTGATAGGAATCTCCAGTTTCTTCAACTCCCATGCCAATGCCTCGAGGCCGCCGAGCGTGTCGGCCTTGAGCACCACTCCTTCTTCATCAATCTCAAAGGAGACCTTTGCTTCTTCCCAGCCCAATGCCTCTGCATTCTCGAGTTCTTCAGCGCTGTTGCTCAACCTCAAGGAAGTACCTGCCAGAACATTCTCCAGATCCGGGCCACTGATCTTTATTCCCGCTGCAGCCTTGATGTATTCGACATGGTCCCATCTATCCCCTGCATCTCTCATCTCTGACATCCCGCGAGGTCGGAACATTCCCTTGATATGAGTTTGAAAAGGTCCATCCTGAGAAATCAAGGTGATTCTGTCTCCCTTGTTCAATTCACCACGATACAATATGACATCGATGGTCTTACCAAGTCCGCGTTCATCCTTCATTTCCAGTACCGTACCCTCAGCAGGCCCCAGTGTATCACGAAGTCGTTCATCGAGGAAACGTTCAGCAAGTCCAATGGTGACCGCTAATAGATCCTGAAGACCTTCCCCTTCCTTGGCGGAACAAGGAACGACAGCAATATCCATGGTGAAATCCTTGATTCGATCATATCTCTCTATGTTCAAACCGTGTTCTGAGAACTGTCCAACCAGTTTCCACCATCGCTCATCAAGATATTCCTTGATTTCAGTACGCTGATCCTGTATAGATTCAATGAAACTACGTCCTGATTTCGACTGCCAACCATGGATTCTGTCAATCTTGTTGGCAGCGATCACGAATGGAGTCTTCTGTTTCCTCAGGATCTTCATCGATTCAATGGTTTGAGGCTGGCATCCTTCCATGATATCGACCACCAGAATGGCGATATCCGCCAATGCCCCACCTCTGGTACGTAATGTGGTGAAGGAGTGATGACCTGGAGTGTCGATGAATAACAAACCAGGAGACTTGAACTTCTTTCCACCCATCATTACTGAGCAAGCCTCATTCAGGAGTTGTGCTGGAACTTCGGTAGCCCCGATGTGTTGAGTTATTCCCCCCGCCTCTCGAGCCATCACACTGGCCTGACGATCAATTCCCAAAGAGCGGATATGATCGAGAATACTGGTCTTGCCATGGTCAACATGCCCAAGAACACTGACTATCGGTTGCCGATTCTCTCCGAGAACTGGTTCTTCAGCGACGATTTTCTCGCCCTCTCCATTGCTCAAATCTTCGGACATTCTTATCCCTCCTGAGGGAGGATTCATGATTCATAGACCCACTTCTCATGGTCTGATGACCATTCCATGGTACCTTCAGGAAACCATAGTCCCAATTCAAATTCTGCAGTCTCAGGAGCATCACTACCATGAATCATGTTGTAACCCATGTCCATACCAAAATCTCCCCTGATGGTCCCTGGAGTTGCATCTCGACCATTTGTTGCTCCGATCAATGTACGTGCGACCTTGATCGCTTCGACACCATGCCAAGCCATACAGACCACCGGTCCACTTGTGATGAACTTGATCAATCCTGGAAAGAAGGGTCTCTCCTTGTGAACATCATAATGAGCACGAGCGATATTTTCGCTTGGAACCATACTCTTCAATCCAACCAATCTCAACCCTTTGCGTTCAAAACGACCGATTATCTCACCGACCAAACCCCTTTGCACACCATCAGGTTTCACCATCACATACGTTGTCTCCACAGTACTCACCGAAGCCGGCGACCCGAACGCCCTTCATGAAGTCGACGGAAATCAGTAATCAAGGAATTCAATCTCTTGAATGAGCGAATTCACTGGATTCCGCCACGGACGTAATGGCGG
>CALCOQ010000142.1 GCA_937897005.1 uncultured euryarchaeote | reverse complement strand
CGCAATCCCTCGCCCCTTCCGAGCTACAGGATTCATGCTGCTACTTTGCATCGGGATAGCCGGTGCGGAGGAAAAACGTAGCCCGAAGTGGGCGCAACCCATCAAGTTGGAGGGCACATCAAATCTCCACAAGGTAAGTGGTGTGCTATACCGCAGCGCGCAACCTGATGCTGCAGGTTTCCGCAACCTGAAAAAGATGGGCATTCGCACGGTGATCAACCTGCGATCGTTTCATTCTGACCGGAAGAAGATTGGGGATACCGGCTTGGCCTACGAGCATATCTACATGAAAGCGTGGCATGCAGAGGATCATGAAGTGGTGCGCTTTTTGCAGATTGTTACCGATCCCAAACGCCAACCGGTACTGGTGCACTGCCAGCATGGATCCGATCGCACAGGCACAATGTGCGCCATCTATCGCCTCGCCGTGGAAAACTGGACGGAGAAGGAAGCCATCAAGGAGATGAAGGAAGGCGGCTATGGATTCCACAAGGTCTTCTCTATTGAATTGCTTAGCAGCGTACCATGCAGCCAACAAGGCATAGGATAAACTGCTGAAGAACCAAATGACCACGTGAGTAAAGATAACTCGGTCCATCAGCAATTCACGCATAGCCAATAGGATGTTCACCACTGGAATGGCGAACCAGAACCCCTCGATTCCATCCAGGTTGATGAATTGAGCGAACAGTGCGGGGAAAATGATCAGGATTATCATCGGACCAAGAACGCTCCCCGCTTCCTTTACAGAGCGAGAACGAACCGCCAATGCCAGTTCAAAGGCGACGACCATCACGGTGAATAACAGAATCCCGGCCAAGAACAACAAGATACTGGCACCGGACAATTCAGGCATCTGAAGGAATGAACTACTACCGGTCAGATATGATACCGCGAACATCAATCCAGCCACCTGTAGAAGAACTCCAGTTCCTGAGATTGTGGCTACGGCCAACCACTTACCAGCCAATAAATCAAATCTCTTCAATGGCAGACAAAGTACTGCCTCTAGAGTACCCCTCTCCCTTTCACCAGCAGTCATGTCTATCGAAGGTTGAATTGCGCTTGAAGCGGTCCACATAGCGACGATCATTGGAATGAACAGAGACAGTGCCCATCCTGCTTGTTCAGCATCCGACGCTATATCGGCATCATCGATATCTCCACTCCATCTGACAGGGTCCAGAGTTTCTTCAGTATCCAGTCCATGCGCTTCCAATGTTTGATTCACCAACCCCTCCTCCCATATTGCTAGATTGTGCAGGATACGCGAATATGCTTCAGATGAGCGTTCATCAGTGGAGTCGTGAAGAATGGCATAGGCCCAGGTGCTGTTCGAGGCATTATTCTGCAACCTCAGAATCGCATGAGCTTCACCTCCTTTGATGACATCAGAATCGTCCAACGGAATCGAGAGATTGTTTTCGCTTCCTTCGGGTAATGTTTCAAAAGTGACATTCAGTTTAGCAGCGCTGAACAACTCACGCAGCACATCTCCAGGTTCATCTCCTTGAATGATGATATCAAGTTCCATCGCTCCTCTTTCTGCCGCCTCCATCTGCAGTACCATGGGTAATGCAAAGAACAGTAGAGGGAAAATCAACAATGGTATCACTATCACGGCCACCAGAGTCCTCCAGTCTCTGACAAAATCCACCAATTCCTTCCACGCGATGGTTCGAATGTGTCGTAGGCGCATCGATGTGTCACTCATCTTCTCCCACCTCCCTGTTCTTCGTTGAAGGTGTAAGTAGTGAACGCCACATCTTGGTAAGTCTGGTCTCTGGCTCTTCTTGGATATCTGCTCGAGCAATATCAGATGTCAAGGAAACATATGCTTCTTCAAGACTGTCAGTTTCAGTTTCTTGCATCAACTCCATCGGCGTGCCGTCACTTCTAATCTGCCCATTATGCATGATGATGATGCGATCGCACACCATCTGCGCTTCTGCTAGATGATGAGTGCTGTAGATGACGGTACCCCCTTCATCTCGTAGTCTAGATACCAGTTCTCGCACCATCCTTGCACTGGTGACATCCAGCCCACTAGTCGGCTCATCAAGTAGTAGAATCTCAGGTCCATGGACCAATGCTCGTAAGATAGCGGTCTTCTGTCTCATCCCACGACTGAACCCTCGAGTATGACGGTGCAGATCCTCGGCGAAATCCAGGGCCTTTGCGAATCTCAGGGTTCTCGACCAAGCCGTATCATCATCAATTCCATGTAGTCTTGAGTGATATCGAATATTCTCCCAAGCAGTAAGACGGTGGTACAGGCCAGTTGATTCTGGCACAACGCCCAACCTCTGCCTCAATTCATGGATGGGCTTTTTGGAACCATCTTCGGAGTGGAAGGTGATGTCCCCACTCGATGGCCTGTACAATCCACACAACAGGCGCAACATCGTGGTTTTTCCAGCTCCATTCCCACCGACAAGTCCAACGATATCTCCACGAGATAGATTCAGACTAACACCGTCCACTGCAACTACGTCGCCGAATTCTTTGGTGACTCCCTTTGATGTCAAGAGAGTCGACATGTTCACTCCCTGCCAGACTCTATTGCTGCATTGAGGCCAGGATGCTTCAACTCTAATCTCTCTGCTCTCTCGAGTTGTTGTCTCAGCAGCTCTCCTACTTCTTTCTGAGAAACTCCTACGTCGATATGATTAGCGACCATCTCAATGGCTCCTGTGATGGCTCCTGCATCCAGATATGCATCATTGCTGATGTCCCCGTTCTGTAGGCACGTCTCAAGTCGACCAGTCAGGAATTCTACCTCCGTTCTGACTTTGACAATATCGAGATGGGGCAAGGAAATGAGGTGGTCGATACAGGTGCGCATGAATGGCCGACCGATGAAAGGGTTTTGACGCTTATGATTGGAACTACTGCCTTCAGAGGGGCTGGCTCAGTTCTACCAACACACCGCCAGTGCTGCGTGGATGTACGAACGCGATGAGGTTCCCATCAACTCCGCTTCGAGGAACTTCGTCAATGAGTTGGATGCCATTTGAACTCAAGTGTTCAAGCATCGCCACTAGATCAGGGACTCTCAAGCATAGTTGCTGTATTCCAACACCCCGCTTTGCAATGAAATCAGCAATTGGTGTCTGGTCACTTGTTGGTTCAAGTATCTCCAGTCGCGGAACCACCCCCCCGCCTTCAGGAGCGGTTGAGAAGAATCTGATCTTCACTCCTTGTTCAATATTGATCTCATCTCCATCTCCTTCTATCAGACCCAGCAATCTCCAAAAATGGCTGCCTTCATCCAGATTATTGGCTGCAATACCAATGTGGTCGATATGAATCGGCCATAGATCCCCCTTCTTCATTCATCCACCTCAGAATCCACTTGCAGCCACATAGGTACCAAAAACCCCTTTCAATGCTGTGATGATCTCGCCTAGAGTGGCATCAGCCTTGACGGCTGCCAATATTGGGATGAATAGGTTGGTGCCGTCTTCAGCAGCCTTGATCACTACCTGTAGGCATCGTGAACATTCTTCGTCATCACGTTCACTCCTGAGTTCTCCTAGTCGTCGTTTCTGTCTATCCTGTAATCCTAGGTCGATATTCTGGCCAGCAGAATTGATAATTTCTTCCATCAGCGCGTGATTGACGCCAATTATTCTGCGCTCCCCTTTCTCGATTTCAGTTTGATGTCTGTAAGCCGCTTCGTGAATGCATCGTTGCTGGTACCCCATCTCGATGGCTTGCAAGGCGCCTCCGCGTTCTTCTATGCTCTCAATCTCGTTACGTGCTGCTGCTTTGATATCTGCAGTCAAACCTTCAACGTACCATGAACCCCCCATCGGGTCAATGACGTCTGCAGCGCCACTTTCTTCAGCGATGATCTGCTGAGTCCGCAAGGCCACTGTTGCACTTTCCATTGTAGGCAGTCCAAGTGCTTCATCATAGGAATTGGTATGCAATGACTGGGTCCCTCCGCATACAGCAGCAAGGGCTTGAATGGTGACTCTTGCGATGTTGTTCAACGGTTGTTGCGCAGTGAGAGATACTCCGGCCACCTGAGTATGGAACCTGAGCATCGAACTCTTCGGGTCCGTGGGAGAATATCTCTCGGTCACAAGTTCATACCATAATGAGCGAGCAGCTCTGAATTTCGCCACTTCCTCGAAGAAATCGTTATGGCAATTGAAGAAGAATGAAAGGCGTGGTGCGAATGAATCGAATTCCAACCCCTTGTCCAAGGCAGCATCGATGTAAGCCAAGGCGTTGGACAGTGTGAATGCGATCTCCTGTACCGCAGTGGAACCCGCTTCTCGGATGTGGTAGCCACTGATACTGATACTGTTCCAGTGGGGGACATTCTCTGTACAGTACTCGAAGATATCTGTGATCAGTCTCATAGATGCGGTTGGGGGGAAGATGTGCGTCCCTCTGGCAATATATTCCTTCAGGATGTCATTCTGGATGGTGCCTCTGAGTTGGTTAGGCTCAACACCATGCTCTTCTGCGACGGCGATATACATGGCCAATAGCACCATTGCTGGTGAATTGATAGTCATCGAGGTGGATACTGAAGCCAATGGGATGTCATGGAGGAGTTGGCGCATATCATCGATGCTTGAGATTGACACCCCTACCTTTCCTACCTCGCCCAGAGAAAGAGGATCATCTGCATCAAGGCCGAGTTGAGTAGGTAGATCGAAAGCCACTGAAAGCCCCTTTTGTCCACGTTCCAGCAGTAGACGGAATCTTTCATTTGTTTCAGATGCAGATGAAAATCCAGCATATTGACGCATTGTCCAAAGGCGACTGCGATACATTGTGGAATGAATTCCTCTGGTGTAGGGTGGCTTACCCGGCTCGCCGATTATAGTCGCAATTTCACCCTCAAAGACTGGTATTTCAGGAATAGAGATTCCACTCAAAGTCTTCCAATCATCCTTTCGAAGGGCAGTTTTCTCGCCGCCCTCGTCTGCTGACATGGTGAGTCCACAAAGGATTCGATGCACAAGACTTCCGCTGGCAGGAGACTCAATGATGGTGCCCGCCGGGTCCATGGACATGGCCATGAGTGATTTCTTCATCACTAGCAGTTCGTAACTCCACAACTTCAACAGAGAAGGTGAGAGTCTGCCCTGCCAACTTGTGATTGAAATCAGCAGTCACCGTCTCATCACTGACTGCAATGATGTTGAAAGGTGCCGGTCCACCGCCCATTTCAGCCACCAGCATCATCCCTTCTTCCAATTCCATCTCTTCAGGAAATTGATCTCGAGGAATTTGGACAATCCCCTCTTCGTCGCGCTGTCCATATGCCCTGTCTGGCTCGAGTGTGAAGGTCCGACGTTCGCCGACAACAGCCCCTAGCATCTCCTGTTCAAAACCTGGGATCATCTGCTGATGGCCCACTAGGAAAGTCAACGGATCTCTACCTTCGCTGCTGTCAAACACTTCGTCATCTGCCAAGGTACCAGTATAGTGCACTGAGGCTACCACATTCTCATTCATCGTTAATTCTTCACTCATAATAACGCCTATCTTTTTGTTGCATATCCCTTGACCAAATCTCTGAGTTTCTGCGCTATTTCTTCTGGCAGAATCAACTCCTGTTCTTTGGTATTGATGAATTCGATAGCCTCTTGGACTCCAATACGTTCACCTTTCGCCCAGATCTGCCCTAAGACATTGGAACGACTTTCTTCAGGAATCGAAGGTTCATCAAGTAAGTCTCTGACTTCATATTTGTATTCGAGATACTTACGGCGGTCAAGTTTTCGCATCTGGGGCTGACGACCCCCACCTTTCTTCTCTCTGAATGAACGACGACGTGGGCGGGTCTCTCCGGGTTTCACTCCCTTGGGTTTTCGAGTCTTGGGGGCGAAGACATTCTCAGGTTCCGCCGGTGGTAGAACTGAAGCGATTGCTTCCTCTGAAGGTTTTATTCCAGATTCGTGCATTTTTGGAGCTGCTGGTTGGATGCTGGTGTCTCCTTCCATGGTCCTCTTCTTACGCTCTATCTCGGCAAATCTGTCTTCCCTCGTTTCTTGCTTGATCTCTTGATTGCGAGGGGTGCCTGCCTTGGTCTGTGAACTTCGCTCACCACCCCCGGCCTTGGCAGGTCCGGATTCAGTACTATTCATCCGCTCATCTTTCATGCGTTTGAGTGCTTCCCGTCTCTTGCGATCATCATCCGATTTCTTGTTCTGCACCGGCCCCTTGGGTTTTGCTGTAGGACGACGTTGTGGAGCGTTGCGCTTAGCGCTCTTCTTTGGCGTTTTTACAGGACCGCTTGCGAACGGATTAACCGGCTCCTCTTCTTTACGCCGCAACTGAAATTCGACCTCTGAGGGGGCCCCAATGTCCATGTCTGATAACACTTCGCACAATTACTGCTCTTCAGGGCCAGCAGATCATGGTCTGGTCAGTCCTCAATTGTGCTTCAACACCACTCTCTGACAATGCTGTCGGGCCAACATGTTTCAATTGCATCCAACCCAATCTTGCAATCATCGTACCGTTGTCTACACAATACATCTTCTCAGGAACACTTGATAGACAGCCTCTTTCTGAGGCCATTATCTCCGACATCTCACGCAGTCGTTCGTTGCAAGCAACTCCACCCCCCAGCAGAATCTCACTTTTGCCAGTATGTGCCAATGCTCTCTCAGCAACCTCGATACAGGCAGCGAATGAATGCTCCTGTAGAGACCAGCACACTGCTCCTAAGGGGGCGCCTCTGTCTACCAAGCCCTTTGCTGCAGTCAACAATCCAGAGAAAGTCAAGTCCATGCCATGTACTGCATATGGCAATTCCAACCCCTTCAGGGAGGCATCAGGATTATCCTTTAACCATTGTTTAGCCATAGCCTCGACCTTTGGTCCACCAGGGAATGACATCCCATTATCACGTGCGAATTTATCAAGCATGTTTCCGATTCCAATATCTAGAGTTTCACCTAGAACTCGATATTTATCACCCAACCTGGCAATTACTTGGGTATTGCCCCCTGAAACGTACAACAGGACAGGGTCCACACAGCCGCACCTTTCTCTGCCGATCTCGATATGTGCAACACAGTGATTCACTCCCACTAAAGGAACCTTGAGAGACTGAGAAAGGGCACGCGCTATTGAAGCACCAACTCTCAGACAAGGTGCAAGTCCGGGACCCTGAGAATAGGAGACTGCAGCGATATCAGAAAGATTCAAACCGTTCTGTTCCAGCCATCTTGCCAGCAGTAATTGGGAATTATCTGCATGATGATCTGCGGCTTCTCTTGGATGGATTCCACCTTCTTTTGGGCGTAGCAATGCTGAACATGACGGCATCGAATGACCTTCGGAATCGACCAGTCCAAATGAGAAGGTATGCGCAGTCGATTCAATCCCAATGATTACTCCGGCTGACATCCTACTCATCCCGTGCTCAGGGGCAGTCCATTTGAACCGTGCCCTCATGGGATGCATATGCCTACCCTGTTGCTGGAGCTCGGGCCATTGGCTCATCTGGCTTTGGGAGAAGGCCCCTTGACAGGCCAGCAGATGTTGGATGATGAGAGTCTAGTCGAAGCCGAAGGGCAGGGAATTTTCATCGATGAGGGAGTCATTCAAAGGATATCTGAATCAGATGAAATGAGAGCAGAATATATCGGTGGAAAACGCGGTTTCGGGCTGGTTGGCGAAGAGATAGAGGGTATTACTGTAATCGAGGCAGGGGGTAGGGCTGTGGTCCCAGGATTGGTTGATTCACATACTCATTTACTGTGGGGTGGGGATCGTTCCCGTGAAATGAGATGGCGTCTGCAAGGAGAATCCTACCAGAGCATAGCCAAGAGAGGGGGTGGTATTGTCCATACAGTCCAACAGACGAGGAGTATGAGGTTGGAGGATCTCATCACAACTGGATTGGCGCGTGTTGAAATTGCTTTGTCGAATGGTACGACAGCCATGGAGGTGAAGAGTGGATATGGCTTGTCAACAGATAGTGAATTGAGACTGCTGGAGGCAGCATCACAATTGCAAGGGGTATCGATCGACTCCACTTGGTTAGGAGCCCATGCCCCTCCTCCAGAGATGGAACGTGGAGCATATGTCGAACAGATATTGGCGGAACAACTTCCTGCAGTACTCGAGAGTGGATTGGCTCAAAGTGCAGATGTATTCTGTGAACCGGGATGGTTCACACTTGAGGAGACAGAGGATATCTGCAAGGCTGCAATGGATGGAGGGCTGGACATCAGGCTCCATGTAGATGAATTCGTTGATGGAGGTGGATTATCACTGGCTGCCGAATTGGGTGCGCTTTCAGGTGATCATGCGCACTGGAGTGATTCACAAGCGAGAGCAGAGGCAAGTGCTGCTGGAACACTGCAGTGTTTTCTTCCGGGTACACCATTTTCAATGGGCGAGACACATTTCCCACCCGCCAATGAATGTATTGAGTCTGAGTTTCCATGGTGTGCAGCCAGTGATTTCAATCCCAATTGTCAGATATTATCCCTTCCATTCATCGGGAATCTTCTTTCTCAGAGAATGGGTGTGGATCCATTGGCCAGTCTAGTGGCGGTTTCACGGAACTCTGCATGTGTAACAAGACATGAGAAGGGCTTGAAACATGGCATGCTAGTTGAAGGAGGGGCTGCTGACCTCAACATTTTGGATTCACCATTCTGGGAGTCGTGGTGTCAGAGGCCTGGAATCTCACCATTTGCTGCCACCATGAAAGATGGAGACCTGATGCTCCATTGAAAAGATATTATAGCCTATTGAATAGACCTAACCTGAATAAAATAATAATTCTCTTAATAACAATATTTCAAGTGATTGATATGTGGATGGAAACAGCGGTACTTTCGGCTAGGAGCGGATATGAGGCAAGACTTCGCCGAATGCTCAAGGCGCGTAGCGCGGTGCGAAGAAATTCCAAGGGATGTGTCAAGTCATGGGTGGGTGAGACCAGCGTAGGTAAGGGCACATTCATTCTTCAGGCATTGTATGATTCAGAGAATGCGATCGGCCTTGCATTGAAACTGGTTTCTGAACTCGATGAAAAGGACGGTGGCCTAGAGTCAGTACTGGAAGCTCCGCCCATTGTCGGTGTTTTTGAAGTTGAAGCCGAAGATGTACTCTAGAACCGTGCCCCAGGAGGGCGCATAACGTACATTATGCGCTGTTTACCATATCATTGAAGGATTGTTTAGCCTCAATCCACTACTCGACAGGCTCGCAGCACTTTCTTTTCGTAAATGCAGCTTGAAGAAAATATGAATTATGCCTTACAACCCCTGGGTGGGGAGGAATATTTTGGGATGATGGAAAAAACAACTCTTCAGAGAGATTGGTGGGCTCGGCCAGAATTGAACTGGCGATCTTTGCCATGTCAAGGCAACGTCATGACCCCTAGACCACGAGCCCGTTGGCTCAACGACAGTGAGGCTCTATTTATTCGAATCGGTGAAACAGTTAGACTCATCCGATGATTTTCGAAATCTTACCAGTACAACCATTCTGACTACAGGTTCCTGCAACGCGTTTCCGGCCATTCTTCATCGTGTGCTTCTCAGGGCCGCTGATAGGCCCGTAAGTCTTGCACTTGAGACAGAATCCTTGGTATTCGGCCATCGGTATCAGATTGTGGATTGCCAATGCGGATATGAACACTCCGCATCTGACTATCTTGAAAATACGCTAATCTCGGAAATAACTAAGAAAGCAGTAAGAGATTATTATTCTTCTTCAAATAGTATTTCAGGAGAGGGTATTTCCATTGACTCTAATTTCACTTTGAATTCTCCTTCGTCCTCATCAACAAAATGGAAATCCGAAGACCCCCCACTCCAACTCGTTGTCATATCTTCGATTTCTTCAGCATCTGCAACCGGTATCTCTGAATCTGGATTGAGGCTGTACAATGTTGGGTCAGCAGGCTCATCTCTGGAGTGCTGTGAAGGCAGGGGGTCTGCTCTCTCTTCTAGATGTGTACTGGTATGAAATGTTCCACATTCGGGGCACCTGAACCCTCCTGCTTGCTGTAAACAACCGCAATTATCGCAGATACTTATCCCGTCGAAGACGGCGAGCGGATCCATTCCACTCACTCCAGGAACATACTTTCCTGAGGTGCTTCTATTTCATCACCAGTCTCTTCATCCTCGATGATGACACTATCATTGTCATCATTGAACTCTATGATGGTTCCAAATATCTCTTCTCCATCAATTTCGACTCCAACTCGGGATCCTACATCTATATCTTCACCCTCATCATTGTCCGAGTCTTTCTCGTCCTCATCGTCTGACTCATCATCTGAGTCATCATCCGCTTCGTCGCTGTCCGAGTCTTCCTCGTCCTCATCGTCTGTATCATCGTCATCAGAGTCATCATCTTCTTCGTCGCTGTCCGAGTCTTCTGTCTCTTCATCTGTTGTAGAGTCTACTTCATCATCGTCCGAGTCATCTTTCTTCTCCTCGGAGGGGTCATCATCTTCTGTAGAATCATCTTGTTCTCCCGAGTCACCTTTTGCACGAACTCTCCATTGCTTCATCAGCACCAGATGAGCATAAAGACTGCCCATCAATCCAGCGGCTCCAAGAACGGTCATCAATATTCCATCCCAGTAAAATCCAGCAGGCATTGACATTTCTCCTTCTCCGGAGAGTGGAGTCAAGGAATTGCCACAGTCGTGACCTTGCGCTTTATCACAATTGGTAGAGTCACCAGCATTTATCATGTTTCCATCAGCATCGAGGAATGACTCGCCGGAATGAATGATCATTCCCCCCTCACCATTGACGAAAACACCTAGCCCGTTCGCTATCCACAATACCATGAACAGACCAAACAAAACATGCATGATTGGCCAGAATACATCATTCGCCTTCTTGGACATCAACTTCTTCTGCAGGTGTGTAGGGAATTCCTTGTCAGAACTCGAGCTGGCTTCCGATTCCGCTTCACTTTCGTCTGATTCCGCTTCACTTTCCTCTTCAAAAATATCTCCGAAGGCCGATACCAATTCTTCGATACTGATGCTGCCATTCTCATCGAAATCGACCTCCTTCATGACTTCCTCAACATCTTCGGTTGTGATGACTCCGCCACCGAATTCGTTCAGTGCAGTCTCAAGTTCTTCATTGTCTATCTGTCCATCATTATTGACATCCATGTGCTCAAATGCCGTCTGTGCATTATATCCAGCATCCTTGAAATTCTTGATCATCCTTCCAAGTGGTGTTTCGGGAATCTCATCCTCATCGTCCGAGTCTTCATCCTCATCATCATCCGAGTCTTCATCCGCATCATCTGAGTCCTCATCATCATCCGAGT
>CALCOQ010000141.1 GCA_937897005.1 uncultured euryarchaeote | reverse complement strand
TTCCCACATTAAATCAATGGTTATAGATGAAGACTCTAATTCTTGAGTTAATGTACTTGCTAGAATCCTAACTTTAATTGGCCGTCGATTGAATTTATAAACCAAAGCTGGTAACTCACCTTCTCCAGTAGCTGCAAGAACTTGGTCCCACCATTCTGATGCAGGTTCAAGAGCACGTGACCAAGGTCATTTGCGTAGATGATGGGTCCTCTGACAGTTGTGCGGCGATCGCTACCCGAATGGGTGCAGACGTCATTCGCCATAGATTCAACAGAGGCTATGGAGGCGCTCTCAAATCCATATTCCATCAAGCCATCGAAGGTGATGTTGACATTCTTGTTGTGCTCGATGCAGATGGGCAACACAATCCAGACGACATTCCACGTATCATCCAACCTATCAGGGATGGAGATGCAGATATCGTGATCGGCTCTCGTTTCGTGGAAGGAGGAGATGGTGAATCAATGCCAGCCTATCGGCGTATGGGAATCAAAGTGATAACCGCTGCTTCAAACCTCTCCAGCGATCTGGACATCAGTGATACCCAGAGTGGTTTCAGGGCATTTTCAAGATTGGCTCTGGAAAGGTTACGGTTCGACAGTGAAGGTATGGAATTGTCACTTGAACTGTTGGAAGATGCGAAGGAGAAGGATCTCTCGGTGAAGGAAGTACCCACAGTGATACGATATGATGTCCCGAAAGGGTCCTCTTTCACTCCATTATCTCATGGATTCGTCGTATTGGCTTATGCACTGATTACACTTTCTCAGAAGAAACCACTATTGGTTCTTGGACTTCCTGGAGTGACACTACTTCTCACAGGAGCAGCGATGGGGATGCAAGCAGTCAACCAAGTGAGTGAATACACACAATTCTCAGTAGGTTCCGGATTATCGGCCATATGGGTAGGGGTTCTTGGACTCGCATTATTGGCCACAGGAGTGGTGCTTCAGAGTGCAAGATCGTTCATGCGGCTATTGATCGTCCGTGAATTCGGAATGGATTGAGTCAAAGAACTGATTCGAAGACGGCGATTCCTTCGCGTACGCATATACGCTCCCTCGCAGTTTCTGCTAGGGAGAACTTGATGTCTCAATCAATACACGACCTGCCATGAGCGGCCCTGCTTCAAGTGGTGGTGGTGGAACGCTCAAGGAGTCCCTTGGCTCGATCAAAAATGGCTTGGAGAAGAAATTGAAGCGGGGAGGGGAGGCCTTTGAGGATGGGCTTGACCGATTTTATTCAGCCTTGCTTGAAGCTCCAAAAGTCACTCTGGTACTGATGCTGTTGATGACCGCATGGTTCGCAAACCATGGAAGCACCTTCCAAGAGCAGATTGAAGATGATGTGGAGGTCTTTCTTCCAGAAGGTGCGGATTCGACTGACCTGCTGCTCGAGGTTCGCCAAGAATGGTCGACAGATATCGGCTTGATCTATATTCAGACCAGCAATGCGAAATTAGGTTCTGGACAAGGCTACAACGTGACAAGTGTTCGGGTCCTGAAAGAGATTTCATGGCTTGAAGGAGATGACAACAATGTGGAGAATGGAACCTCTTCTCGAGGTTTGGATTGGGACAAGAATGACCGAGGTGTCAATGATGGGATACTCTGGGTCATTTCTCCCTCACAAGTGATCAAGGAAGTGAACAGTACCGATGCGCGCTTCAACACTGCAATGTGCGAGCAAGTGGTCCAGCAGCGGCTTCCAGTAAACATCGGTTGCGAAGGAGTGGTGGATCAGAGCGGAACAGGTGGTTCATACTCCATACCAGATGACCAGGACAGAGTGGATGAAATCGTAGAACAACTGAATGGTTCGTTGTCGCAACTTTCAAGGGATACCAATGGTGATGGTATCTGGGATACCACGGTGATTGTGATAGGTCTGCATCATGACATGAGTATCACAGGTGTATGGGATGATTTTGAGGCGTTCTTCACTCACATCAACAATATCATCGACCCTGATAATCGACCAGCATGGATGCTTGCAGAACCTAGTGGCACCACCTTCATGCAGACTGGCCTGACCAAGGTCCTGCAGGATGTCTCTGACGCCATTTATGAGGACTTGCAGGCAATGATGCCTATTTCATTGATCATCGTCGTATTGGTCATCACCTCTCTTCACCGTAGCCTGAAGGTCGTAGTGATCACGGGCTTGCCGATACTCATGGCATTGGCAGTCACCTTTGGCACTACGGTGTTGATGGACATCACCTTGACTCCAATGATAGTAGCTTGCGGTCCGATATTGATCGGTCTTGGAGTGGATTATGCTCTGCATATGCTCAATCGTATCGAAGAAAGCCGAGGTAAACGACTCGATGAACTCGCTGAGCGTAACCACCTTCGTCGAAGACAAGGTCTGCCTGAGGAGCCAATGCCTGACATCTGGGACCCCGGCCTGTATCGAGAATCCATTCTCGAGATGTCCAGAACAACAGGAGTGGCGGTATTCCTGTCCGCCTTCACAACCATCGTTGGATTCTCCGTCATGATCATGCCCGCTATCGTCCCGGTCATTCCAATCAGAACAGTTGGAATGACACTGGTGATAGGCATTCTTTGTACTCTGGTATTCTCAATCATCCTGGTACCTACTCTCGCTTGGTTACTCAAATACCACAAACGTGAGAATCCTCCAATGTGGGGAAAAATAGGAAGGGTTCCTGTCAAACACTTCCTGCTCATTCTGATATTGACTGGTGCCATCACCACCTATGGCATTCTCAATATGGATGAACTCGATAAACCGATAACCGGTTCAAGCGATGCCCCAGAAGGAATCGAATCACTCGATACCTTGGCTACTTACTCCGAACAATTCGCTGGAGGGCAGACAAGTATGTTCATCTTCGATGCCACACAAAGACAGAACAACAATGGAACCACCAATATCCGAGACATTCCGGTTCTTGATGAAATGGATAGACTGGAATATCGAATCTCCAGCGAGGTCAACAACACCACTACAACCAGTCTGATCACATTCCTTCGCTCGATTCCAATCGTGATTGAAGATGAGAACACTGGTATCACCCTGTACGATGACTCGATGTGGGGATTCCTGCATGATGAATGCTGGACTGCACCCATAGACCCAACGAATCCAAGGCTGGAATGTGCATTCTTCTATGCCATGGAGGCTGACCCCAATGGACGCGCTGGATGGCGGGCGGATATGGTTGACATCATCTTTGATTCGCTATCTGATGAAGTTCGCTCGATGTTGCTCAACACTGGAGAAGGAAAGGGCCTGGTCTATTGTGTCCAACCATATCTGAATCTAGTCTATGCAGGAGGATTGAGAGACCAGATCGATGAAATACTGCTGGAGGAAAATCTGCTGGAAGGTACATCGACCAGTAAATTGACAGGAGGGCTGCCAGTCTCATTGGACATCAACAAGGGGATTCA
>CALCOQ010000140.1 GCA_937897005.1 uncultured euryarchaeote | reverse complement strand
TCGGCGCCTTGTTCATCCATCATGTCCAACCACGAATGAGGAATGATCACGGACCTATGTTTGAAGGAGTGAACAGACGTAAAGTGATGCGCCATGTGCTGGTCGAAGGTGTCATCGGCATGGTGCTGTTGGTGGCTATCTTTGGCGCGGTTGCATACCAAGAAAGCGAAGCAGAGGATCGAGTCTCATTCCGACTGGGTGAAGGTGATGTGACATATGACATCATTCAGAGATTGGATTATGGAAAAAGCGTATCCATAGAGATAACCAATCTGGGAGAGGATGCGAACCTTCATGTGACCTATATGCAATTGCAGGCCAGTCTACCAGCGATGGGTGAAGGCGAAATCAATTGGGAGAAACTGGTCGAAGATTCTGGTCGTGAACTGTTGGTGAACCCCGGTTCCAGCACTGTCATCACCATCGATGAATCCTACATCTGGCATCTACTCTTCATTCACAATCCCAGTGATTCAGGAGAGGAAGTAATGGAGGTCAGAGTGATGAACAAGTACGATGAAGATTCGATGCTGCCAGCATTCCTTCTCTCATTACCATCACTATGGATAACTGGATTCGTCATTCACAGGTTGGTGAGGTTGAAACTCTCAGAACAACCACTCATCTCCTCCTTACCCTCATACAAATGGAATGGCTCTGAAGAATAAGTGGAATTTTGGCCATCTCCAGCGAATTCCAAGGGTTGGGTTCAAGGATTGTCGTCAATCACGAGGACCAGTGAACGACAAAGAAGACAAGGTTCTGGTCATTCCGATATTCCCTTTGGAATTGACTGTCCTTCCAGGTGAACCTCAGGTTCTACGCATCTTCGAACCCCGATACAAGCAGATGTTGGATGACTGTCTTCTCGACGATGCCCCGTTCGGTCTATGTCTGATCGACCCATTCCATCCAGTCTCGGGTTGGGCTGGCCCCCATCATATCGGAACAACAGCCAGAATCACAGAGCATGAAGAAGTGGGAAGCAATCACATGATTGAGATTCAAGGACAAAGAAGATTCCACATCCTCAGCATCCTGGAACCTGCTCTTCCTCCAATGGACCCGGTACAACACAGGGTGTTCCCTGACCTTGAATCGTTGCTGGAGTTGGTAGCGGAAGAGGAGGATGAGTCCAAACTGTATATTCGTGCTGAGGTTGAATGGTTGGATGAACCAGAAGGCGACCTTGAGGACGAACACAAGCAAAGACTAGAGGTCGCATGGATGGATTTCCTTGAGGTTCTAGGACATCATAATGGAATGCCAGAAGATATTCTACAGGAATGGAAGGGTGCACAACTTGCCACCGTGAATGACTGGGATGCCGCAGCGTTGTGGAGGTTAGCATCGGTCATGGTCTTGAACCCAGACGACAAACAATCACTTCTACTCTCGGAATCAATCTCCGAACTGGCTGAAGAAATACTGCAGTTCGTCCCTTAAGTTCTCAGATCCATCGCCAATACGCCAGATAATGCTCCGACAACGAGCCCCAGACCCCACCAGAATCCAAGACGGAATGGTGGCAACTCATATCTCGACCAAGTGCCAGAAGCGATGAACCAGATGAAGACCAGTACGAAAGCGCCGCAGCCGCGCATCGTGGAAAGCAAGGCTGCCACCAGCAGTAAGAATGCACCACCAAGAAGAAACTCAAGCAATTCTGCCTTCCTTTCTTTGCGCAGAAAGTGCACTGTCATCGATAACGGTCCAGTGACTGCTACACATAGTAGAGCAGCATGCATATTCCATATTGTAGACAGATAACTGCCCTCGCCCCATGGGTTTGACAGAATATCTCCATCGATCATGAATTGTGTCATGATACCGGTCAAACCACCTATCAATGCTGGAATGATGACATTTTCAAACGACTGACGCGAACGTTTCTGGAGGATTTCAATTCGCGCCAGCTCCTCTGTTTCCATGCCCTCTCGTCGAGCATTGTACTGATGAATTGAGTGGTATTGGGTTCGCTTTGAGATACATCGGAGTACTAATGTCCAAAACCCATCGACCCTGTGGGGTGTATATGGCAGAAGGCGGAATCGTTGCGGCGGCGCTGGCTCCGCACCCTCCACATCTGGTCTATGCCGAGAATCCCGAACAGAACGAACCTACCTCTGAAGGTGGCTGGGAACAACTTCGCTGGGGTTATGAAAGATTGCGAAACAGTCTGAAGGATGTGGAATACGATGTGATAGTCATCCTTTCACCCCATTGGCAGACCTATGTCGGCACTCACTTCCTTGGTGTTGAACATTTCAAGAGTCTCTCGGTGGACCCCATCTTCCCGAATCTGTTTCGTTTCCATTACGACATGAATGTCGATGTCGAATTAGCGAAGGCGATACATGACATGGCGAAAGAGGATGGGATGTCAGTCAAGATGATGGAGAATCCAGACTTCAGGGTTGACTATGGAACAATAGTCTCATGTCACATGGTCCGTCCCCAGTGGGACAAACCAGTCGTTGCAATCTCAAGTAATCGGAGTCGGCACTATTACTCGGTTGAAGTCATGCAAGAAATGATGATGCAACTCGGTGAAAGTACCCGCAAAGCAATCGAGGCAAGTGGAAAACGGGCACTGGTGATTGCCAGTAATTCTCTCTCACATAGACATTTCACGACTGAGACTGCAGTTCCTGAAGACATGAGTAAGGAACACATCACCAGCCATGCCATGCATCTCTGGGACATGCGAATGATAGAAATGATGCGTTCGGGAAAAGCCAGAGAAGTTCTGGACATGATGCCAGAATTCGTCGAGCAGTCAATTGCCGAAGCGGATGGAGGGGCATTGACATGGATGTTATCCGCACTCGAGGTGCCCGAGACTCCAGCGATACTGCATGGTTATGGAACCATCATCGGGACGGGAAATGCGATCATGGAATGGAAATGTGGTGAAGGGGCAGGTGAGAGCGGTGACTGAGTCTGGAGTGATCAAGTCAATCGTGGTGC
This sequence comes from uncultured euryarchaeote, assembly GCA_937897005.1. GTDB lineage: Archaea > Thermoplasmatota > Poseidoniia > Poseidoniales > Poseidoniaceae > UBA226. Next base: position 10,227 of record CALCOQ010000140.1, on the reverse strand, counting down.
CGGCCCATCCGCATCCTTATCTGGTTCCAGAACAGAATGAAGGCTGGGGACGATTGCGAGCCGCTTTCGACTCCGCTAGAGAGGAGATCGAGAACAGCGACGCTGACCTGTTGATCATCTATTCGACACTCTGGCCATCGATCATCGGCCACCAGATCCAAGCAGACCCGAATCCAGAATGGATCTTCGTCGACCACGACTTCCATGATGTCGGTTCCATTCCATATTCATTTGACATCGATTCCAAATTCGCTGAGGCGTGGGATGAAGCGAACAAGAAAAGAGGGTTGCAGAGTCGGACAGTGGCATACCATGGTTTTCCCATTGATGGCGGCTCGGTCGTGGCATTGAAGCTACTCAATCCAGATAACAGGATTCCTGCGGTCATCTGCTCCTCTAACATCTACTCCAATCGCAGTGAGACCACTGTTCTGGCCAAGGCATGCCTTGATGCATTGAAGGAACAAGGTCGCAAAGCAGTTGCTGTTGTCGTTATGTCATTGTCCAACCGGATGTTCACAGAACCGATCGATGCTTCAGATGACAAGATACATTCTCTCAAGGATGACGAATGGAATAACAAGATACTCGAATTCCTTGGCGATGGACGACTCGAGGATGTGGCTCAGTTATCACGTAACATCCATTCTCAGATCAGAGTTCAGAAAGTGGTTTCCTTCAAACCGATGTGGTGGCTCTCTGGAATGAATGGCCAACACAATAATTTCACTGGTAGGGTACTTGCCTACGAAGCATTGCATGGAGCAGGAGGTGGCGTAGTCATTCTCGACCCCAGCGGCGATGGTGTGGGGGACAAGGAATACGACGAGGATGATGTTGAATTCTACCAAGGAGACCGCAGTGTACTCGATAGCGTGATGGCTGAAACCATTGCCGAGGAAGAAGTACAGATAGAATCTGAAGAAAGCAGCGAAGATATCGAGACCTCACTTCTGATGGCCTTGGCCAAGGAACAGCAATCTGAACACGGCCCTGAATTGTGGGAGCCAACAGAAGGAGATGGGCAACACAGTACTGAGAAAGCGCCGAAACCTGTAGGCCCATATCCCCATGCAAGAAAGGTGGGTGATCTGCTCTATCTATCTGGTGTGGGTCCACGACAGGCTGACAGCAACGATATCCCTGGAGGACCTATCAAGGATGAAGAAGGTGAAACACTGGACTATGATATCGAAGCCCAGACCAAAGCCTGTATTGAGAATGTCAAGACAATCCTCGAGACTTCTGGTTCAAGTCTTGACAATGTTCTGGATGTGACTTCATTCCTGATAGATATGGACCGCGATTTCAAGGGATACAACAAGGTTTACGGTGAGTATTTCGCTGAGATTGGCGCCACAAGAACCACACTTGCTGTTCGCGCACTACCCACTCCTATCGCTGTTGAACTCAAAGTCATCGCCAAGGCTTGAGTGGAAATTGTGGAGTGTCTCTGTTTCCGACATATCTTCATCGCTGTATAGCAAATGATTACCTAGCATGATGAATCCGCATCACATGTTCCGATAGAACATATAGGAAGTGAAAAACATTTCATCCAAAAACAATCCTGAATTGACAGGCATCATCAGGGGTGCAATCAATCGAATCGAAACAGGATTCAGTGATGCGATGAACATCTTCTCTGGGAAAATGGAGAGGAGTATAGGTCTTACAGGAGTCGTCATCATCTCACTCTCAGCAATGCTCGGGTCAGGAATCTTCGTTCTACCTTCATTGGCAGCAGGTATGATTGGCCCGGGAATCTGGTTGGCATATCTATTGGCAGCCATGGTCGTTCTGCCAGGAGCACTATCAAAATCAGAACTCGCTACAGCAATGCCAACCTCAGGAGGAGACTACACCTACATCGAGAAAACCTTCGGCCCTGTATTAGGTTCTATCACTGGGCTCGGATTATGGGCCTCATTCCTACTCAAAGCCGCATTTGCACTGATAGGATTCGGTGCATATCTGATCATCATCACCAATGCTCTCGGTATCGAATCACTCAACATGGAATATTCTGCCATCTTGCTGCTTGTCATCATCGTCGGAATAAACATCCTTGGCGTATCCAAGGTGAAAGCGATTCAAGCGCCTATCGTTGTCTCCATCATCGTTATTCTGTTGCTCATCTGCATCATGGCTGTTGTCAAGGGTCAGGTCGATTGGACAAGGCCGGTAGGGGATGGAGCGTGGAGCAGTGGCACTTGGGGAGTGATTGAGACAGCGGCCTTGGTATTCGTTGCATATGCAGGAGTGACCAAAGTTGCAGCCATTGGTGAGGAGGTGAAAGACCCAGGCCGTAATCTACCTCGCGGAATGCTTTATTCTCTAGGAATCGCAACACTGCTCTATGTTGGAGTGACATTCATGATTATGGCGACGGTGTCCACGAGTGACATCGAAGGGAGAGAAGACCCAATCTATGTCTTTGCCGAGCACGTGGGCGGAACCTGGGTTGGAATCATTGCCGCAGTGCTTGCGATTCTTACCATGGCATCGATGGCTCTTGCGGGTATATTGGCAGCATCCCGTTTCCCTTTTGGAATGGCACGGGACAACCTGCTTCCAGAAGTACTTGAAAACGTTCATCCAAGATTCGAGACACCGTATTGGACGATCATCATCACCGGTCTGATGATGGGTATCACCATCCTCACTCTGCCGATAAGTGACATCGCCAAACTGGCTTCTGGATTCCAGATAATGATTTTCATTGCAGTCCATGCCTGTGTTCTGGTCCTCCGGAAGACCAAGGGGAAACACAAATGGTACAAACCTGAATTTCGCTGCCCATGGACTCCATTCGTCCAGATCTTCGGAATCTCATCCGGCCTGTTACTGATCATCATGATGGGTTCTAAGGCTTTCATTGGGGCGGGGACTGCAATTGCGCTCGGAGTGTTTCTTTGGGCGACGTATGGACGCCGCCATCACATCTCTCGGGAAACCCCATGGAACAGTCTACTCATTCAGATGCGAAACCCCACTCACACTGAGCATCAACGTCGCGACGCAGTGTTCCACGCATGCGACCTCGGTGGCCATAACCACCTGAATGTGAAAGAATTCATCAAAGCGATGGAGACGCTGGGCTTCGAACTGAATCACGATGAGATCAGAAGTGTATTCCACGTGGCCGATGCGGATGCAGATGGAGTGATTGATATCGATGAGTTCCTTGCCGTTGTCGAAGGCGAAATTGGGCTTGCATCCAGTGAATGAACGGCACCTTGTAGCAACGAGGCATTGAAACCACAGCAGTAGTTCAGAGGTTTGGAGTGGAAGGGATGTCAGTAGCAGGAAAGGCTCGCAAAGTGACCACTCACACCCTTCAGGAAATGAAGCGCCAAGGTGACCCCATCACCATGCTTACGGCCTATGATTTCAGTCTCGCTAGAATAGTCGACCGATCAGGAATAGATGTGATCCTTGTTGGAGATTCTGCATCAAATGTGATGGCTGGGAACGAGACAACTGTGCCAATGACCCTTGACCATATGATCTACCACGCTCAATGCGTTGTACGCGCCGTCGAACGCGCATTGATAGTAGTCGATATGCCATTCGGAACCTATCAAGGAAACTCAAAACTGGCTCTTGAATCTGCAATCCGAATAATGAAAGAGAGCGGAGCGCATGCAGTCAAACTTGAAGGTGGTTCAGAGATTGTGGAATCAATTGAACGAATCCTGACCGCGGGAATCCCTGTCATGGGGCATCTGGGATTGACACCCCAATCAATCTACAAATTCGGCACCTATTCAGTCAGAGCCAAAGAAGATGAAGAGGCAAAGAAATTGATTGAGGATTGTGGGTTACTGGAAAAAGCAGGATGCTTCTCTGTCGTATTTGAAAAGATCCCAGCTGAATTGGCCAAACAAGCCAGTGAATCGTTGAATATCCCAACCATTGGAATCGGTGCTGGTTCCGGAGTCGACGGTCAGGTTCTGGTGCTTCATGACCTGCTCGGAATAACCCATGAATTCAATCCACGCTTCCTGCGCAGATACATGAACCTCTACGAAGATATCAGCAATGCAGTTGGTTCCTATATCGATGATGTTCGAAGTGGCGATTTCCCGAATGAGGAAGAATGCTACTGAGGACCGTCCCATCTCATTGGGCGACCTTCGATTCCATGATACCATCCTGCCTTACCAGCCACAGTTCCCGGTAGTGCCTTGAGGAGGACTCCTGCAGTGGTCATTGGCCCCTCATCAGATGCTATCAACACCAATTCTTCAACCTCGACTGAACCCTCCTTTTCCGAATCTACAACTGCTTCGTGTTCTTCAATAGTCTCCGATTCTTCAGAGACCACTTGTTCTTCAGCAATCTCTGACATTTCGGGACCATCTGCATCGATCAGCAGCTCAGGTTGTTTGTTTTCCCCTGGTTCAACCTGAGTTTCTGATTCTGTTGAATCGATCACGGAATCATTGCCTCCCAGCAATGTACTGGAAGCAGCCATCAATCTAGTCGCCGAATCTTCTTCCTCAACCACTGTTTCGTCTGAAATGGCAGGAGCGAGAATGTCGATGGCCGAACTCAATGTCGCTGGTGCAGCAGTGGCTGGAATGGAAGTTGATGACGAAGCGGCGAAAGGAGCATATGCCAAAGGAGGTGGTTGCGTCATTACTCCAAAAGCAGAAGCCGGTGGGGCTGCCATAGGAGTTCTCTGGACATTGTGTATTGGGAATGGTTGCGAAGGTGCCGACAAATCTTGCTTCGTATGTTCGTTTTCAGGGGCATCGGCGTCCTCATCGCTAGCTCTGGAACGGCGGAAAATCACAATCGCCACGAATAACAGCAACCCTCCAGTCAATAATATCCCAATGCTGAGGACCTGCGAATTACTTCCCAACAATCCATCGAATAGAGTTGGAGTGATATCGATATATTCAACGGAGCGAGGTATTCCTTCCATTTCCGCAGAAACCGTATGACGCTTTCCATGTTCAGTCAGTGAAGCCTCAAAGGAGGTTCCATCGAGCGAACGAACCTTGCCACAGGTGCATTCCACCTGTAGGCCAGCAAGGTCTGCCTCAACAAAATTCCCATTAGCATCCTCTCCCACAACAGAGAAACGTATCACATTGCCCTGTTCGCCTTCAGAACCACTCTCGAAGATTATCACCAGACCTGCAAGTTCTCCTGCAACCAGTTCAATGGCGAGATTCCGAGTCCCTAACGGCCCAATGAAACTGAGCACTTGGGTTCCTAGATGCGCTTCAACAGAAGGGGTGTAGACATAGGAACCGGTTCCTTTCGTATCATTCCTCATCGAACCTACACTCTCATCTATCATCCATTCCACATCGAGAGCGAAGGGATTGCCATCACCATCCTTGCCAATGACCTGTAGGCCTATCGAACTACCTGTTGAAACGCGCATGGCGGTTGAAGAAACTGGAGTCACCTCGATAACTGAGACCTCGCCTGGAAGAACCTCAAGCGAATATTTCGATGGCACTCCATCAGAGGGTGAGACCATCAAATCCCATTCTCCAGTGATATCTGAAGTGAAATTGAAGGTGGCTCCTGTCGATACCTCGAAATTCGCTATTCCACTTTGGTTCAATCGCCATTCAACATCCATCGACTGCCACTCAGAACCTACTGAATCGACGAGAGTGACCGATAGTTCCAGTGTCGTTCCAGCCTGCATCTGGATCACTGTGCCCAAGACTTCTGTAGTCTGTTCACCTGTTCCAGCCATCACTATGGTCAATACGGCAACACCAGAATGAATCTGAATATCCATCTCAGTCTCCAATAGTTGCCCATCAACAAGGGATTCCACCATCAATGAAACCACCCCTGTCGCTAAGGGAGTCAGAATAACGCCACTCGTTGTGTTATTATCAAGAGAAAGAGAAGATTCCGGTAAGGCTGACCATTCTCCACCGATGGTCCAGCAATTCTCCTTTGCATCACATGCTAGAACATCATAGCTAACCGCAAGGTCCGATGAAATGTTCTGGTCGCCAACAATCATCAATTCATATGCAATTCCGTGACTTACATTCAGAGTAGCATTTGCCTGTAATCCATATGCATCCATGGTGATGACGAAGGCCCCAGTCGCTGACGGCACCCAAATCGTTTCAGAACCCTGCTGGAGATGGCTTCCTTCAGGAATGGTCCAATTCTCTGTTGGAACATAAGCAGGAGCGCTGTTCCCCTTGGTATCAATTCGCCGAGGGTCAAGCACTACCGTTTCATCAGATGTCAACTCATCCTTGGAAAGATTCAGACCCACTGCAACGGTTTCACCCTGCAGTACCGAAACGGTTGCATTACTCCACACATCACCTGAACATACAGTCACCGCCACTTCACCTTTCTGCCAAGGAGTGAACAATCCATCCCAGTTTATCGAGCCATTACTGACACTCCAGGTCAATGATACACCCATGGGGTCACCAGCAGAATTCTTTGGCACTGCCGATAATTGCAGTTGCTGATCTGCAGGGATGGCTCCCGAACCCGGAATCTGAATCTCAATACTTGAGACACCATTGCTGGAATCACAGGAGCGAGAGGAAGTAGCATGGGTTGAGGCGGAAAGGAACATGGCCAAAATAATGACCAGGCTGAGAAATACGCTTGTACGGGTACTCATCCTGACACATCTCTCATTGTACCCTGTTCCAATTTCCCGCAGCATCTACATTCCAATATGTCAATTCGCCGGATGAATCATAGTACCATCCTGTCTGTCCTTGAACAGTGCCTTGAGCAGCCACCATGACACCTGTTTCACGGGCCTTCTGTGCAGCCATTTCAGCAGTACTCATCTGAGTGGACACAGGCTCTGAAACCACAGCAGCGGCTTGCTGAGGCTGCTGATATTGTTGAGGCTGCTGATGCTGCTGTTGAGGATGCTGATATTGTTGAGAATATCCATATTCATCAGCAACATATCCCTGTTGAACATCATGCAGTTGTCGATACTGTTCATGGACCTCTCGCATCACCACCTGTGATTCATCCAACAATTCATTCTCCTCCTCACTCATCAAACGCCGTCTGATCATCACGAGTACAACAAGAATGACAAGAATAAGAGAACTACCAATCACCAATGCACCATTTGAAGAACCGAAAATCCCCCCGAGCAAGGCATCATTGACATCAAAGAACCTCTGTTGTGTAAGATTACCGTGGCGAATGGTGACTCCTTGATTCTCACCACCCTTCTCAGTATCTATTCTCCAGATTCCACTAGCGACGAACTCCACATCTCCTGCGGTTGAATGAACCGAGACTGTCGATTCGAATACTGGAATACTGTTATTGCGAACATCATATGCTCTGATGGTCAACAACAATTCCTCACCTTGCTCGACCTTGACTGCTGATAGATTAGCCTCCAAACGGTGGATAGGACCGGGAATCACTTCGATGGTCAAGCTCAGTGATGCTTGTCCGGAAAGCAGAGAAACTTCCCAGATTCCGGCTTTGTTTCCTTCAAAGTACCACTTTCCCAAGCCACTGGGATGGGGATAGAATATCCCCGCCTCTGCATCCATCTGCCATTGAAGGTCATCGATCTCAAAGGTCTGTCCCGATAGATCGGTGCCCATCACCAACATGACGACTGCACCTGCAGAACCAGAAGATACCTGAATGGTATCTGTTAGATTCACACTCATGGTTCTGGCCTGACCATGGTTGACATGGAATCTGACAGAGGAATGTGCAGAACCGGTTCTAGCCCTGATTTCATGACTGCCAGTGTCGTCCGGATAGAAAACGCCCTTGGTCAATCTGAGGTCCACGGTTCGGTCCTCTTCAACTCCTTCCTTGATAACGGTCCAGTTCAATAGAGCATAGGCCACAAGATTTCCATCACCGTCATGCATAACAGGATTCAGATTCAATGAATCATCAATTGATATGGCATCTCCTTCACCCTCCAAGGTGATTGAAGCAACTTCCCCTGGAATCACTTCAATGGTTATCGAACTGGATAGCAGTACTTGACGCTCTGTATCAAACCATTCTCCTTCGATGGTCCAGTTTCCTACTGTTGCGGCGACGAAACGGGCCCATGAATCATGATCCTCCAACCAATCTTCAACCTCGCTCTGAACGGGGTCCCAAGAGCCGTTAACGACCCAACGATTGTTTCTGGAGTCACTGGCTTGCATCCAAATGACCGTTTGATCATCAGCACTCATCCGATCACTTTCGGCTGCCAGCACCAGTGATGTCGCCCATCCGTGCAAGACCTCGACCATTACAGAGTCAGAGTATCCATCCAATGAGACACTGATGTTCCAGAATCCCACTTGATTCGGAATCCATATGGTGGAATTACCAGACATCTTCAGCGAACCATCTTCCAGACTCCAGTTTGAAAGAGGAACACTCTCATTGGTGACGTGTCCAAAGATGTCTGTCCTTTGAACTATGAATTCAATCTCCTGATCGGCTTTCACACTACCTGAAGGACCTATCAATTCAAGCCCATTAATGGCAGCAGGTTGAACAACTATCATGGTTGAACCTGAAGCACCGCTGCTCGATGTGACATTGAGAGCCCATGAGCCGGGTTCATCAGCCAGAAAGAGATTGCCGGAAGTGACGCTACCTGAACCGATTGTCCAGGACAATGTCCCGGCTTCTGATAATGGGAGTTCATTACCCCATGAATCCTCCAATATTGGAGTGACAGAGATTGATTCTCCACTTCTAACACTCATACCAGAAAGAAGAATGAGCACATAAGGAGGACCCGGAGTTGCACTGATATTGATGCTGGCGTACAACTCATTCCAGTGTGCAGTGACCATGCATGTGCCAACCTGAACAGGGGTCCATACTCCAGAATCTGTGACATTTCCGCAATCGGCCATCCATGAAATTGGGCGGTTGACGATTTGATTGCTGTTCTTATCGAGCATGGAGGCATTGATCTGCGCACTGCTACCCATCATCACCTCCACCGATTCTGTCTCAAGTACAATCGAATCTGGCCACCCTGAAGTGACTGTCAGGTTGATACTTTCATTGACACCATCCTTGGTGGCATGAACCATTGCATAGCCAGTGAGACTTGGAGTGAACAAACCCCCTGTATCAATGGTTCCCGAATCCGTCCACCAATCTGGAGAACCCAAGACTTGATTGCCGTCAGAATCATTCATGATCGCTGAGAACTGTATCTGACTATCCGCGTCGATAGAAAGCGGCTCCTGTGGAGAAATATCGATGCTGACAACTGCAGCTCGTCCTGAAGTTGCAGAATCTTGCTGTGGTTCAACAAGCGACAAGGGAATCAAAAATTGCAACAACATCAGGACAACAATCAACGATGGAATGATGTCGCGAAAACGCATCCTATTCACCATCTTCAATCTCGCCATTCACTCCAATCGGCATCACCAGCAGCTTTGTACCACCAGATTCCATTATCATCCTGCCACCATTCGGTTCCATTCTCATCGACTCTGTAGTTATCATCACCTGTAGACTGTTGCTGATATCCACCTTGGTCATTACCACCTTGGTCATAGCCACCTTGTTGCTGATATCCACCTTCGAAATACTCCGCTGCTTGAGGATCTTGGGGTGAAGCCTGTGGGCCTGTTTCAGGTCCGGATGCAGGGCTAGATGCAGAATCGGAGGAATCATACTCAGCCACGTCATCATAATCATCATCATACTCGTCATAATCCTCACCTGAGCGACGAGCCAGAATCACCACGACGATGACAAGGCCCACGAGAACAAAGAATCCAAGCCCTGCGCCAACGTAGTATATGGTTCCCCCAGACTCAAAGAAACCTGCTAGATTTCCTTCAACGGTATAGGTCCCGGTCTTGGACAGAGTGAATCCAGAATTATTGTTGGCTTCGATGGTCACCGTATGTTTGCCCACATCCAAGGTCACTATCCTCCAATGTGCAAAATCACCTTCAACCATCGAAACAGTTCCTCTTCCAGATGCAGAAACCTGGATTGAAGAAGGGACCAGTATCTCATTATCATAGAGATCAAATGCTGCAATGGTGATATCCAATGAATCCAGTTGCTGAACCGTTTCAGCACCGACCTCAAGTACCAATCTTCCAATATCTGCAGGATATACCGTGACATTGATCACATCAGATTCATCATTGACCAATGCGTGAGAGAATCTCAAGATATGTGGTCCTGTCTCGGAGGTGGACTTGGTCAATGAGACGGCATACTTCGCACCTCCTAGTG
>CALCOQ010000139.1 GCA_937897005.1 uncultured euryarchaeote | reverse complement strand
GGATCCACATGCAGGGGAGGTTGCAGTGGGACGAATCTATTCCGGAGTCGTCACTCAAGGAGAGAGTGTATGGGCTCTAGGTGCAATTAAGGCCGAAAGAGTACAACAAGTCAGCATGATGGTCGGCAGTGACCGCATCTCGGTACCCTCAGTAGTAGCAGGAAATATCGCAGCATTGACCGGAATCCGTTCAGCAGCTGCTGGAGTAACCATCTCACGAGATAAGGACTTCACGCCATTCGAAGCGATTCGCCACTATTCCGAACCAGTCGTCACAGTTGCTGTTGAGCCTCGGTCGATGAAGGACCTACCCAAGTTCATTGATGCTCTACGCTCTCTGGCCAAGGCTGATGCCAGTCTCGTAGTCACTACCAACCAAGAGACCGGTGAAGCACTATTGGCTGGAATGGGTGAGTTACATCTTGAGATCACTACCTACAGAATCGAGGAGGAACAGGGAATCAAGGTCAAGGTCAGCGAACCGATCGTCGTTTACCGCGAGTCGGTAGAGTCCCATAACAAAGGACATGCATTTGAAGGAAAGTCTCCAAACCGGCACAACAGGTTCTACGTAGAGGTTGAGAAATTTCCTCTGGAAGTCATACAGGCACTCAGAGAAGGACATTTCGGAAATGGAACCGTTCGCAACAAGGATGCCAAGGAAGTAGGAAACAAGTTCGGAGAATTCGATGGAATGGACAGGGATCTGATGCGTAAGATATATGCCATCAATGGAACCAATGTTCTCGTCAATGATACCAAGGGAATTCAGAATCTACACGAGACTCGAGAATTGATAATCGAGGCTTTCAATGCTGTCTGTAAGCGTGGTCCAATCGCTGAAGAACCCATGATGGGGATGTTTATCCGTCTTGTCGATGCGAAGTTGCACGAGGACGCAATTCACCGTGGCCCTGCCCAGACCATACCAGCCGTACGCAATTCAATCAAGGGTGCTTGTCTAAGAGCACGTCCGGTTATCATGGAGCCGATGCAGAAGATGTTCGTCAGCGTTCCTAATGACTGGTTGGGTGGAGTCTCAAGAGAGATATCGAACAGGCGCGGAGTGATTGAAGATATGCCTGCTGATGGAGAGGTCACTACTGTGGTCGGAACAGTTCCAGTTGCTGAAACCTTTGGCTTCTCAAACGATATCCGAGCTGCAAGTCAAGGACGTGCTGTGTGGAACAGCGAGAACTGTGGATTTGATATTCTACCCCCTCAACTGTTCGAGAAGACAGTTGGGAAAATTCGCCAAAGGAAGGGTCTCAAAGCAGATGTTCCCGATGAAGAGTATTACACCGATTGATTCTGAGTCTTTCAACTCAGCATCATGATATTCTCCTGACTTGCCAGTCAGTAAGTTCCCTCAGGGCAGTCAATTCTACCCAGAATGGCAATTCGTCCAGAGCAGCATGGGCTGCTTGATGATGGGAAGCAGCCATTTCTCTGGCGTGTTCAATAGAGCCACACCTTTTCAGAATGACTATTGCAGTATCGATATCTTCCTGAGTTGCAGACTCACCATTACCAAGGATGGAGTTGAGAGTTTTTGCATCATCACCTCCCTGTTCAAGAGCATGTAATACCATCAAAGTCCTCTTTCCTTGAGCGATGTCACTTCCTCTTGGTTTGCCTAATGTCTCACCATCACTTAGAACATCGATCAGATCATCCATCAGTTGGAAGCACATCCCCATCTCTCTGCCCCACCTAGAGCATATGTCGATGATATCTTGGCTGGAGTCGCTGAGTAGCGCCCCTAGTTCTGCTGCGGTTTTGAACATAATAGCAGTTTTACCTTCAATCATCCGAAGGTATTCCTGAGTCCCGACATTCTCTTCATTCTCAAAGGCGATATCGAGTTGTTGGCCCTCGGAAACTCCTCTGACCATTCCCGAAATGGCTCTAACCACCTGCTCTAGATGCCTTGCCCCGATACCATCCAACTCACCTGGTTCTCCAACTAGTATCTCAAAACCTATCGCCAGCATTGCATCACCAGCATTGATGGCGGTTGGCATGTCATATTCTACATGGACTGATGGCCTACCGCGTCTAATATCATCATCATCCATGATATCATCATGCACCAATGTGAAATTATGAATGATCTCCAAAGAAGCACCAACCAATTCATGCTCAGAGTAATCACTCCGACCAGTCTCGAGTGCTTCCCCAACAAGTCTTGGAATAGTAGCTCTTACTCTTTTCCCTCCACCTTCCAATAGATGTATCATGGCTCGACGTAAACGGCCAACTCCACTCTTCGACAGGGCATCCATGATTATCCTCTCAACCTTTGGCCTGCATCTGGAAATAGCAGCATCCAGATTCTCAGGTTCTGGCTTCTCAAATTCGCCCAGATCCAGTCTTCCGAAACAATGTATCTTACCATCATCAGTGATAGAGCCGAGATCATCCCACCAATCACTGAGAAGGTTGTCCACGATCAATTTGAACCACGGAGCGATGACTTTCTGTTCACCATTCTGTGTTTGTGAATCGTCTGCATTGAAAGATTTCATGAATGCTTCAAACTCATCTCTGCCGAACCACCGCAATTCTTCGATTTCGTTAGGATTCGGACTGCAACTGATGTCTTTGCGTAGAATGAGAATATGATCCAGTTCCTTCTCCACCCATTCGTCATCACTGCGCGACCAATACAACATCCTAGAGGCAGCTGTAAAATCATCCACTGCCAATGTTGAAGGATCAACCCCGAGTTCCTGTTCCATCTTCCTGATCGCTGCTAGGATAGAGCAATGAAAACCTCCTCTCTCAGTATCATTGTCCAATGGATGAGAACAGCAGGAATTGGCCCATACACCGGGAAATGTTATCTTGTCAGAAGAGCGTTTCTGCAGCAATAGTCTGTCGTTTGAATCGAACACCAGCACAGAGAAGGCTCGATGGAGGGCTCCAGCACCATGATGAGCAGTCAGTTTGGTTTGTCCTCCAACCCTGTTATCAAGTTCATCCACCTGTATGACGAACTCTTCCATCATAGCTGCTTGGGCTGAATCATGCGCTTGTAGCGGGTGCGATTCAGTTGATTCCCAATCCACCATGACTATGCCCATCATTCGCATGGGTACTCAACATAAAACATGGTCCGTCAATCGAATATACTCAACCGATGACATTGGTTCCAATAGTGCCTGTCTGCAACAAGGAGTCGACAATCCGGTCTGGATACTCGCCATTCACCATCCACACATCTATTCCACCTGCAGCCATTCTTCTGGCACATGCAACTTTGAGAGTAATACCCCCAGTGACATCAATCTTGGAATCATGTGAAGCAATGAAATCACTCTCTGAGTCAATTTTCTCCAGTAGGATGCCTTGCTGCTCCGAATCGGGAGGAGTGGACATGACTCCATCAACCCCAAACAGTGCGAAAATAGCCTTGGATACTCCCTCTATGGTGGCCAACCTCTCCATTAGATGATCACCAGATAAGATTCCGAAACCTTCCGGCCCATCGCAGTCATTGACATCCCCATAGGTGATGGGGATGACTCCATCATCGGCTTCAAAACGCTGCAATGAGCCGACAAGACCCTGCCCTGTACCTCTAGACCATGTATGCGGAGGATGGGAGGAAACCTTCAATCCCACATCGATGAGTGCTTTGCAGACTTGAGAATTGAGATCAAGCATTTCTTTTCTGACCAATTCCACCGCTTCATCCTGCCCTGCAATCATCTCATCCCTTCCCGAACTCAAGGAATATTGCTTGGCTCTCAAGTGCCCGAATCCACCAGCACCGTGAACAATTATCGGCCTCCATCCCATTTCAACGATATTGGAGATTCTTTCAGCACATGCAGTGAGAATATCTGAACGCACCTTGCATGGTTCATCCTTGAACGTGATCAATCCACCTCCTAGTTTGATGAGAACCCGTCGGCCTTCCATGTACTCCGCATGGGATTGTTCCTCAAAGTCATTCGCCGGTGGTCTGAAGACTGAATCCCTATTGGCCCACTCATGGGCGAACATCCTACAGTGGATGAGTTCCAACGGCATCTTCAGACAGAGTTGGAGAAGAGTGATGAAATCAGTGACCCTGTTGAACGTGATAGGCGACGTCTACAGATAGAGTCAGCCATCCAAGAGGCCATTGCTTTCAATTACCGCTGGAAGGAACTGAAGGATGCGGGTGACGACCCAGTAGAATTGGAGAAGGCTGTGAGGTTGATTGCCACTTCTGATACCATTCAGAGGAAATCTGCCCAAGGAGGCGCCGACAACTGTTCATTCTGTGAGGAACCATTGGATGGCGATATGGAATTCTGCGTATCATGCGGAAAGTTTCAGTGATCATTCCTCTTCCCATAACATGATGATTTCTGTTATCATCTGGTCATCTTCAGGCAGGACTTCCAGATAATCACTGGGAATGTCTTCGCAGAGATAAACAGTGGTCCCAGCACGGTAAATAGTATTTCCATCGTCTATGGCGCGTTCAGTATCAACCTCTAGAATTCTGGGCCGGTGAATACGCACATGTCCGGCTTCCATTGCATTCGCTATGGTCTTCGAAAGATGCACATGCTGGCGGTCCGCTGCTTTGATGCCTAACTCTAGATGATTCGCAAGGTCCTCTTCCGAACAGGGGTAATAGAGAACTTCAGGAATGTCATCGGTTGGAAGATCCAGTTCAATCTCCACACTGTGCCCATATGTCGCCCTGACCATTTCGCCCTCTACCTGATATCGGCCTTTGGCTTCTGCAGAAGAGATTGCTTCAAAATGCCAAGGCCGCAACCAATGGTAGTAATGCCTGGCTTCTTTGAATGAATCACACAATGCATTGCAGCTGACCCAGCCGTTGATATCCATCTGCAGATTGAACTTTTCTGGAAAATGACGAAGCACGCCAGCCATCAATCGGCCGATTCCGTTCTTCTCTCTTTCACTCATGATGAATTTACCTTCTTCGTTGCATACCGGGCAGTTCTGACCCTCGTAGTATCCGTGCGCTCTGCATTGTCGTAGCATATGAATCGAAGCCGCCCACCCGACATCCGTTCATAACCTGAACGGTTTGAATGACCGTGATGTTGAACAGCCTACACCTTCTCGATTGCTCATGGGCGCAGTCATCATCGGCTATGTGCGCTCGCCATTCCATCGAGCTCACAAGGGTGCCCTGGCGGCAGTCAGACCCGAGGATATGGCCTCGCAAGTGATTGAACAGGCAATTGCGCAGAGCGGAGTGGAGATTGAAGATATTGAGGATCTGATGCTTGGATGTGCTTATCCCGAAGGGGTTCAAGGGTTGAACCTCGGACGGATGGTCACCTATCTCAGTGGATTACCCTCCAGCGTCCCGGGAGTCACCACCAACCGCCTATGCGGCTCATCCATGCAATCAATCCACGATGCTACTGGTGCCATCGCTATTGGATCAGGAGAGGTTTTTCTTTGCGGAGGTGTAGAAACGATGTCTTTAGTGAAACGTGGCGGTTGGAGCAGGGATCTACATCCAACTATTGAAGCAGATTATCCTGATGCTTACATCAACATGGGGCTGACTGCAGAAAATCTTGCTCGTTCACATTCCATAGATCGACCAAGGCAGGAGGAATTCGCTCTCAGAAGCCATCAGAAGGCAGCATCTGCAAAGGAGTCTGGTTTTTTCGATAATGAATTGATCAGTATTTCAGATGATGGAATATCTGTGTCTGCTGATGGATGCATTCGGGCTGATACCACATTGGAGATGATGGCTTCTTTATCTCCGGCCTTCCTCAAGGATGGTTCAGTCACAGCCGCCACTTCTTCTCCCTTGACTGATGGTGCAGCATTCACGGTCATCTGTTCCGAGGAATACGCCGAGAGCAGAGGAATCCGGCCAATGGCTCGAATCATTTCTACCGCAGTCGCAGGAGTTCCACCGGACATCATGGGCATTGGTCCAGTCCCAGCATCAAACAAGGCTCTCGCTAGAGCAGGATTGAATTTGGACGATATCGACGTCATTGAACTCAATGAGGCTTTTTCTGCGCAATCATTGGCAGTGATTGACGATCTAGGCGTTTCCGATGATGATGAACGATTGAATATTGATGGTGGCGCATTGGCCATCGGCCACCCTTTGGGTGCCAGTGGCGCTAGAATAACTGGCAAAGCAGCATCTTTGTTGGACAGGCTTGGGGGAGAGTATGCCTTGGCCAGCATGTGTATCGGTGGAGGGATGGGTATTTCCACCATACTGCAGAAGATTTGACCTCTACTTCTTGCAAACCTTCTTTGGCGTTGCCATTTCTGCCAATAATATGGGAATGGGTATCCGGCGTGGTAGAAAGGCTGCAGGCGAGAACCTGAACGTGGATGAAGAGGGCGATTGTCCACGTTGTAGAGGAGAGGCAGACCCCTCTTCTCTGGAAGGTTTTTTTATATGTTCCAAATGTTCCTATGAATGGAGAGATCCAGACCATGTTCAGACAAAAACGGGCCCTCCTCCCAATCATCGTCGGGATGCTGAATTGATCGATGAATTCCAGCAAGAGATGGAAAGTGGACAATTACGAGGTGTTCTTGGAATCAACAAGGACCTGTCTAAGGAACAGGAGGCCAGCCTTCAGCGTTTGGAGGACAAGTGGATGAGTGGGTTGCAAGGAACTTTCAATGTGGCCAGTGAAGAGCGAAAGCCGCTGATGATTTCCTTTGATGATGATGACAATATTGGTAATACAGTAGTTGCATCGATCACCTTGTTGAATAATGAGTTCGATGGTGGAGAAGAGATCAGACTTGAATATCCGGGTCTTGGCACTGAATTCTATGGCTACGATGAAGATGATAGTCGGGGTTGGAGACGGGGTAGAACCATTGAGGATACTGCTAGGAATATCGCAAGCATCATCAACAGATTATCCAAATATGTTTATGCTTCAAGTGAGGGTTCGGGAGTCCTGTTTGAAATGAAGAACTCTGAGTTGAACCCTGCATCCCTGGTCATCTTTGTTGATGATCCTGGTGGCCAAGACATCATCGCTGAGAAGGGTGGTGTTTCGATGGATGCTCGTGATGTCAGAATGATCGAGGATTACCAAGCTGCAGTAGAAATAGTTCTTGAAGATGGAATCATCTCACCTAGTGAGGACCAGATGCTGTGGGCCATGCGCGAACAATTAGGTATTGGTGATGCTGATCATGTGCGTATCGTCATGAGTATTTTCGGTGGAAGCGCTGTGAAAGAATGCACTGGTTGTGGCTCTATGGCCGAACTCTATCCTGAGTATTCTGCATGGTACTGTTCAAATTGTCAGAATTGGATTTGAATGCCAGTTGTGCAATTGACGTGGTATGCTTCATAAGTCGCCTTCAGGTCCGATTGGTTGAGGGAACTGCATGGCTGACAAAGTACTGTACATCGGAGTGGATCTTGGCACCTTCAGATCAGTGATGGTATCGAGCGAAAACCATGAGCAAGAAGAGTTGACCGTTATTGGTACTCCGAAGGACCATATCGCACGTAATTTCCTCAAGCGAGATGTTCTTTTTGGTGAAGATGCTTTGAAGAATCGTTTGGCTTTGGATCTTTTCCGCCCCCTTGAACATGGGGTCATCAAGGATTCTCAGAAAGATCGTGAATTCATCGCCCATTTCATCACCCACCTCATTGGATTATCAGACCCAGAAGATTATGACCGAGTGGTAGCAGTCATTGGTGCTCCAGCCGAAGCATCCTATGTCGACAAGACTTACATCTTCGATGCCGCAGCAGGAACTGTCAATGCATGCATGATCATATCTGAGCCATTCGCTGTCGCATATGCATTGGATATGCTTGAACACACCTTGGTCATAGATATCGGTGCAGGAACCGCAGATATCTGTCGTGTTTACGGAACCATTCCTGAACCAATCGATCAGGTACACAGCCAATATGCTGGAGATTACATTGACAATCAGATCATTGAACAGGTGCAGATCAAGTACAGTGGTGCACAAGTGACAAAGGACATGGCTCGCAGATGGAAGGAAGAGCATTCGTTCACCGGCGCATCGCAACCAGACGATCCCGTGATGGTTGATTTCTCCATCGAAGGAAAAGCCATGACATTAGACATAACCGAGTGCATCCAATTTGCCTGTGAGAGCATTATAGACCCACTCGTCGAGCATATCAAAGGTTTGGTTGCCTCCTCAAACCCCGAATATCATGATTCTTTTCGTAAAAACATGGTTCTAGCCGGTGGAGGTTCTGGAATCCGTGGACTTGGTGCACTCATCGAAGAGCGACTTTCGGATCTGGGTGATGTCAATGTCCACGTTGTCGACGACCCAGTACGCCTTGGAGCGATGGGTGGATTGCGACTTTCAATGGAAGTTCCAGAAGACATGTGGAAGAACCTGACTCTTGCATCTCGCTGAGTTCACTCTTCTTCTTTCACTCTCTGAGCGCTTTCTTCGGATACGAGGTTGTCGCCGCATGATGGACATTTATCATCTTGAGATAACCGTGCTGGCTTGATGGCTAGAATTGATGAGCAATGTGGGCAAGAGGCGTAAATCTCTCCTTGTTGTAGATTCATTCCATACATTGGAATCTCCAATCCTAGATACCAAGCCTTGAACAAAGTATTTCGCATTATGTTCAATCTCCTTGTTGAAGCGATGGCAGTGAACAACAGTAAGATACCAAGCAACATGGAAAGTGCATCTCCACTCAACAAGAAGATGATTGACATCAACCCAAAGAGAACGATGGCTGCGGCATTGAGCCCGACTGCGAATGGATAAGCCCATTCCTTGCGACTCCTGAATCCAGACCATATCATTCCCAGAATGATACAGGGGAGTATGGCAACCCAACCAAAACCTGAGGATATTCCATTCAGAATTGACCAGACGAATAATGCGAACAGAAAAATGGTTCCAATCATCACGAAGCTGATCTGGCGATGTAAAGCTTCCAGTGGATGTCGCGAATGATTAGTGGGTACGCTACCCGCCATTACCAGTTCATCTGGATCCTTGGCCATCAAACGGTGCCAATCATGAGCACTTCATCATACAACCGGTTGTATATTCAGCCGAAGGGGCTTTGTGCAGTTCTTACTGCGAACATATGTGGAACGGATGCGAGACACCAGTGTCGACTTTCACGGGCCGGGGCTGGAAGGGAAGCGCATTCTGCTTGGCGTCACTGGAGGTATCGCTGCGGTTGATTCCGTGAAGGTGGCAAGAGAATTGCGCCGATATGGTGCTGTGGTGCAAGTCGTGATGACTCATTCAGCACAGAAGATCATCACTCCACTGGCACTGTCTTGGGCCAGTGATTCCGGGGTCATTCTCGATTGGGATGGTGAAATGATGCAACTCGATGATTTTGATGCAGCCTTGGTCTGTCCCGCAACTCGCCACCATATGGCTGGTTTGGTTCAAGGAATGATGGATACTCCACTTCTGATGGCATTGTCAGCAGCACGTGGTCGTAAAGTTCCGGTAATGTTGGTCCCCAGTATGCATGAAGACCTCGCTGCGGACCCCATTACAGAAGAATTAGAGGCCGAACTCCAAAGGTTTGGGATGCAGTTGCATTGGGGCCCGTTCATCGAAGGAAAGAGGAAGCAAGATGACCCAGTCAGCATTGTTGCTGCATTTTCACACATGTTGAATTCAAGATTGGCTGATAGAAGATCTGTTGTTGTGACCCTTGGTGCCACCCGCAGTAGTATTGATGATATTCGATACATACAGAACACCAGCAGCGGCGCCACGGGATGGAAGGTCGCCGAGGACCTGCACCGATTAGGACACGACGTAACAGTAGTAGCGGGAGCCTGTACCGCCACTCCTGCATTCAGACTACCATTGGTGATAGATGCTCCAGACCCACAATTGATGCTTAGGGAACTCAAAGCTTTGGCAAATGATTCCATCAGCGCTTGGGTGCATTGTGCTGCAGTTCTGGACTATCTCGTAGAGTCTCCCATAGAAGGGAAATTCGGCTCACAGCAAGGAGATTGGCAGATTTCCCTCATAGAGGGTTCAAAGCATATCGAGGAATTGAAAGAAGCATGCGAAGGCAGTGTCAGAATCGGCTTCAAACTTGAGTCAGGAGTCAAAATTGCTGATCTTGTTCATAGGGCATTAGCTCAGATAAAGAATGCAGGAATGACTGCAGTTGTGGCTAACCGATTAGAGGATATTGGTGATGAGGGCAAACCCCGCGCCCATATGGTGGATAGTCTTGGTGAGCATTGGGCCTTGGATGATGAAAGAGCACTGTTGGTAGCTGTCAGGATATTGATTGAACGTGGTGTTCAATAGGTTCTCGCTAACCAGACTCTTCGCTTCGTGGGCTTACGGGTCACTGCACACGGTCGCTCCTCAGTATATTGTTCCACAGCATCACCTAGGAAAGACAAGCCGGTAGTACGTTCAATCACTTCCGCATCGGCATCACTACCATCGAAGGCAATCTCGTGAACAATCCCCTCCTCGAGGTCCTCTTCCAGACTCCATCCCGTTTCAGATTGAATCAATTTTGGTAGAGGTTTGACTCTGCCCTCCATGTGCATTGAGGCCCGAGACTTCAATTCAGCTTCGACCTCAGCCAATTGTAATTTTACAGATGAAATGATATCATTTCTTGGTAATGGAGTCTTTCCTCCGGTACGTTTTGCTGCAAATACTGTAGCATTCTCAATATCTCGGGTACCTAATTCCAACCTGAGTGGGACTCCTTTGATCTCCCAATCATAGTATTTCTGACCGGGCCTCAAGTCGCGTTCATCGATACGGCAGCGAATGCCAGCATCCTTCAATTCTGCCAACAATGCTCTGGCTTCATCCACTACCAACTGTTCTGAGCCTTTCTTCAGAACAGGAATCACAATGGCCTGTATAGGTGCAATACGGGGAGGCATTATCAATCCGGAATCATCTCCATGCATCCCGACAACTGCCCCAAGCAATCTTTCCGACATACCATATGTCGTCTGATGACAATACTCGAATTCTCCATTTTCACCCTCATATTTGATGTCAAATGCTTTGGCCCATTGATCTCTATAATGATGACAGCTTGCTACTTGTAATGTTCTTCCATTTGGCATTACTACATCTATGCCGATTGTGTACCATGCACCTGGAAATGTATCCCAAACAGGCCGTTTTGCCATTAGGACAGGTAGACAAAGAGCATCCATTATTCGTCTCACTATCTCGAGGTCTTCTTCTATTTGTCTAGATGCACAATCCTCGTCTATATGGGCAGTATGTGCCTCAAAGAAATGTATCTCGCGGACCCTGATGAAGGAACGAGTCTGCTTTGTCTCATAACGAAAGGTGTTGACGATCTGATATGTCTTCAGTGGAAGGTCAGCATGGCTTCTGATCCATAGAGGAAACAGAGTATAAATGGCAGTTTCAGAAGTTGGGCGCAAGAACATCGGAACATCCAGATCATTATCGCCAGCATGTTTCACCCAATACACTTCTTTCTTGAAACCAGCATCCTCTTCCTCGTCTCTCAGTTCATCGGGGTTCACTCCTTCCTCCCGTGCTCGCTGGAGCCTTGCGACCAACACATTCTCCTTCTCCAAAAGATTCTCGGGTATCAAGAGGGGGAATCTTACTTCCTCGTGTTCGGTTCTCTCCATCTCTCCATGGGTGACATCATCGATCAGGCGCATCGTTTTCCAACCATATGGTCTCCAGACATCCATGCCTTTGATAGGATATCTCTTATCGACCAATTCTGCAGCCTCTACCATGAATGGATACCATTCAGTGAAATCTGATTTTGCTGGAATGCCACGTTTGGCTTTGGCGGGCTGAGTCATCATTCCACCTCATGCCTTCTTTCGCAATCCAAGAATAGTCAGTATCGTACCGCCAGCAATCATCGCATAATCAGGAACCCCAGGAGTGCCGACATGTCCCCAACCGGTATCGCTGGAAATCTGGTGTGGAGATAGCCAGTTCAACTTCATGTTCTGTGAGCACCAATCAGATGTACATGGATTGTATATCTCTCCTAGTCCGACGATCAGATTGAAGATTGAAACACCTAAAGCCAACAATCCTAGAATGATGAACAATGGCTTTCTACCTGTAGCAACTGTTCCGGGAATTGGTGCTGGAGGTGGTGGTATTGCCATTAGAGAGGATGCTTCCGGAATCACTTCCACCATTGGATTCGAGGAAATCCCTGTGGATGTGGCTGGATCTTCATCCTTGGAAATGGGGGTGATGATGCCCTTCTCGGCCATCAGAGCCTTGATATCCATTCCATATATTCTTTCAGCAAGACTGGACAAGGTCGGGTCATTGGCAATTTCTGAAGGGTCCAGTTCCCCATCCAGCAACTGCTGAAGTTTACCCTTGCTATCACTCAAGTGGAGTCCTCCGAGACTAGTTGACCCTGCATCCCTTCTTCAAGGCTTTTGAGAGTCATATCCTGCAACTGGAGCAGGGATGGGGTTCATGCGTTGCCTGCAGCCTCGACTTCTGTCCAATCATCCAAGAATTGTTGAAGACCCTTGTCAGTCAATGGGTGCTTTACCAGTTGTCTGAAAATATTGGTAGGCATTGTTGCAGTATGAGTGCCCATTTGCATGGCTTGAAGAATATGCATGGGATTTCTGATCGAAGCAGCAAGTACCTTGGTGTCCAGTTCCGGATAATAATCCCATATCGTCATGATTTCAGCCATCAGATCCATTCCATCTGCCCCAGTATCATCGATACGACCTATGAAGGGAGAAACATACATCGCTCCAGCCTTGGCGGCCATGACTGCTTGGGAGGCATTGAATATCAAAGTGACATTGACGCCGATTCCTTGGTCGGATAGAATCTTGGTCGCAGCCAGACCTTCAGGGGTACATGGAACCTTGATGATTACATTATCAGGCAGTTCATCCTTCAATGCCAGGCCCTGTTCAACCATCCCCTCGGTATCCATTGCGGTGACTTCAGCCGAAATGGGACCATCACATATCTCAGCAATCTCACGGACCACCTGCTTGAAATCACGTCCGGATTTCTTGATCAGACTTGGATTGGTGGTAACTCCATCAAGAATACCCCATGCTGCAATCTCACGTACCTCTTCAATCTCTGCTGTGTCCAAGAAAAATTCCATGTTCTCAACTCCTGTTCTTTCTTTCAATCGCTCGCTTTGCTGCCTCAACGATGTCAGCAGTATTGATATTCAGTAGATCCAGCATTTCCTCTGCTTGACCAGACTCGCCGAATCTATCCTTGACTCCGACTCTTTCCAAAGGGACTGGAGTGGATGAGGATAGATGTTCCGCAACCGCTCCGCCAAGACCTCCAATGATCGAGTGGTCTTCTGCAGTCACAACACATCCAGTATCTATGACAATATCGTCGAGGAGTTTCGTATCAAGCGGCTTTATTGTATGCATATCGATAACACATGCAGAAATCCCAGCATTCTCCAATTCAGCTGCTGCTTCGAGGGATTTACTCACCAATACTCCACAGGCGATCAACGCAACATCGCTTCCTTGCTTCAACAACACCCCTTTGCCGATTTGTAATTCTGCTTCCCTTTCAGCATGGATGACTGGAGTCTTGTTCCTTGCAGTGCGCATGTACGAAGGGCCGGATAATTCAAGACATTGTTGAGTCAAAACACTGGCACTGACATCATCACAAGGATGCATTACGGTCATGTTTGGAAGACTGCGGTAAATAGCAAGATCCTCTATCGATTGTGCACTGCTGCCATCGGTTCCTGTATGGCTACCTCCATGACTACCGCAGATATGAACCGGTAGATTCGGGCGGGCGATACCGTTTCGCACCTGCTCAAAAGCGCGCTCAGTAAAAATGGCGAATGTGCTTGCGAATGGTTTGTATCCACAAGATGCAAGTCCGGCTGCGATGAGCATCATGTTCTGCTCGCCGATACCACAGGATACTGTTCTCTCTGGGTTTGCCTTCCTGAAATGAAGAGATTTAGTTGATTTGCCGAGATCTGCTTCGAGCACGACCACATGCCGGTCATTTGAAATCTCCAGCAAACCATCTCCGTATCCATCACGTGAAGCAGCCATCATCAGAGTTCACCCCCATCAAATCCTAATTCCTCAAGACCTTGGGCCAACTGCTCGTCAGAAGGCGCTGCTCCATGAAATGCAGGGTTGTTCTCCATGAATGATACACCTTTGCCTTTGACTGTATGCGCAATGATGACGGCAGGACCGTCAGTGATGGAATCTGCCCATGCAATACCATCCAGTATCTCCTCCATATCATGGCCATCGATAACCTTCACAGGCCACCCGAAACCAGACCACTTTGCTGGTATATCGAACATCCTCATCTGCACATCGACAAAATCATCATTCTGGATGCCGTTCATATCAACTATCACCTTCAGATTGCCAAGCTCGTGATGTTTTGCAGCCATGACCGCTTCCCACACGCTGCCTTCCTGAAGTTCACCATCACCCAACATGACCCAAGTTGTGCGTTCACTCTCATCGAGTCGTGCGGCGATTGAACAGCCAATTCCAAAAGATAGTCCCATACCAAGTGAGCCTGCACTGAAATCAACCCCGGGAGTCCATTTCATATCCACATGCCCCTGACAGATTCCTCCAAGTACGCGATATGATTCAAGATCTGAATGGGTTATGAATCCCTTCTCTGCAAGAATTGCATACATCCCTGGACTTGCGTGTCCTTTGGATAGAATGAAACGGTCTCTATCCGGCCAATCTGGTTCTTCAGGCCTTACCCTGAGACGCTGATGATATAGTGCTGTGAGAATGTCAATTTCAGATAACGAGCCCCCCGGATGGCCTGCAGCAGCACGATGAGTCATCCTGAGAATATGTGCCCTACAATGCCTGGCGATGTCTTCCAATCGTGCAGTCCTGCTCGGTTCTGTCACCATCATTGACTCCCCTCATGTAGATGGCTGTCGATGGGGCCTTTCAACATTCACATCTTCAGTCGCGAGCAAAATCGACAAGCGCAATCATTTCTGAGGCGAGAATGCTCGGATGAATCGTTTGAAACCATCAGAAATCACTGCCATTGTATCAGTGATGAGATTGGAGCCGTCTTTACTCAGCGGCAATGAACGGGAAACCAAGAATACGAACACTGCGATGAACCATCCATAGAACAACAGTGTCCAGAAATCTCCAAGTTCTCCCAATCCGATGAGTTCATGTGGCTCATTCCAAACCACGATGATGAAAGCGATTAACACTCCCATCAGCGATTCTCCTGCAATGAATCCCGCTCCCAGAAGAACGCCACGAGAAGCCACCTCTTCACCAGCCTCCAACGCCTCTTGTGAAGGCTCATCGAGCAACTCTCCGTCAACCCTCCTGTGAGCCGATTTCACAACAATGTGGCTGACAAGGCCTCCTACCATGATAGGCACTGAGAGAGAAAGAGGAAGGTAGATGCCAATGGCGACTGACATGACTGGCATCTTCCGCCATATGATTATCACGGCAATGAGCGCACCTAATGTGATCATTGGTAAATTCAACTCGCCACCAAAAATCCCTTGGATGATAGAACCTATCAGTTCTGCTTGCGGGGCCAATAATGCTCCCTCACACGCCTGTTGCAAAGTTTCCTTAGCCGGGTCCCAGTTGTTAGGGGGGTTGTCATAACAATGTGTCTTGGTGATTCTGAATGCTTCATTAAGCAACCACAACACTGGTCCAATGACAATGGCACCAACCACCACACCGATGATTTCAGCGATCTGTTGTTTGTACGGAGTTGCTCCAACCATATGCCCTGTCTTGAGATCCTGCATCACATCTCCAGCGATGGCTGCATTCACAGCCACGACAGCTGCGATGATCAGAGTAGCGTACATAAGGTCCTCTTTTCTCATCCCGAGGATGAAGTCACCAACAACCCAGACGATCATGGCAGTAAACAGCAATGTCGCAATCGTCATTCCAGAAACTGGTGAATTGCTTGAACCAACGACTCCGGCGATATATCCGGCAACTGCAGAGAAGAAGAAGGCTGCAACAGCGAGGAATAATGCTCCGACAATGGCAAGGACAAGACTGCCTGTTCTCCACCAATAAAACAGGAATGTCAACGCTGCAATAACTCCACATACGATCAAAACTTTACGCATGTCGATATCTATCTCTGTCCGGAGTTGCTCCTCGGTTTCATCCAGATCCGTGAAATTCAAGGCTTTCTTGAATCCGGTCATGATGGTCTTCCGCATCGTCCATAGAGTGTAGACCCCGCCAACAACCATGGCTCCGACTCCAACGAATCGGATCTGCTCATTCCAGATCACCATGAATGCATCTGTCGAACTGATGCCGGCTGGCCAACCGTTGACCATACCATATAGCGGCACTAGAACGCCGAACCCGAGTACACCTCCCAAGAATATGAATGATGCAATCCGCAAACCAACGATGTATCCCACTGAGAACAGGGCAATCGACATCTCTGAACCCACATATGCACGTACACCTCCAAGGTCGAATGCTCTGTGAACACTATGCTTGACCAGATGCATCCCCTTGACACACCAACCGAACAGACCGCCAATGATCAGGGCATAGATGATAGCGATCAATCCACTTCCGCCTTCTTCACCAGATACCAGAACTTCCCTGCATGCCACGCCTTCAGGATATGGCAGTGCTTCCTCAACTATGAACACCCTGCGCAGTGCTATGGTGAACATCGTTCCGAGAACACCACCTAGAAAGGCGATGATGAAAGTGTCAACCCAGTTGATGTCCGACCAGATTCCCATAACCAACAATGCAGGTACTGTGAAGATGATACCTGCAGCAAGGCTTTCTCCAGCCGATGCCATTGTCTGAACGGAATTATTCTCAAGAATGGATACATCATCGAATTTGAAACCGCGCAGAATCAACATCGACATGACCGCAGCGGGAATCGATGCACTTACTGTCATACCTACCAACATCCCTAGGTAAGCATTGGCTGCTGTCATAACCGCACCGAGTATAATTCCGATGACTATGACCCGGGTGGTCAACTCCGGTAACACCTTGTCCGCTGGAACGTAGGGTTGATGCTCAGACATGCATTACGGCGAAGAGGCATTACTTCTCAATGATTCGCAATTACCATCAAAATATCTAATTCAAGCATGCCATCCACCGGTAGAGTCATGCTTATCACATTCCGTTGATACGGAGCCTTGTTCAGGTGGTGAACCATGGGGGAGAAGAATACCAAATGGTTCACATTGGAACCGGAAGTTGTGTTTGACAATTTATCAACTTGTACTGAAGGTCTCACGGATGAAGAGGCATCTCAGAGATTGAAGGAATATGGGCCCAATCAACTCGAGGAGCCTGAGAAGAGTCCTTGGTGGCGAAGACTGATATCTCAGTTCAATGACCCTTTGATCTATCTATTGATGGGAGCAGCAGTCATTTCTTTAGTCATCCATAATTTTCAGCAGCCTGGAGATGCGATATTCATTTTCCTTGTTTTGACCATCAATGCTGTTTTTGGATATTGGCAAGAGGAGCAGGCTGAACAAGCGATGGATGCACTCAAGCAGATGGCTGTAAGCAATTGTATCGTCGAAAGAGAAGGTAGAGAATTGGAGATTCCAACATTTGATCTGGTACCTGGAGATATTGTCAAGATGGAGGAAGGGCATAACATCCCCGCGGATATCAGGTTGACTGAGATATACCAATTCAAGATCAATGAATCTGCACTGACTGGTGAATCTGATGCTGTTTCGAAATCTGCACATGCAATCCATGGAAGGAGGATCCTTGCAGAACAATCCAACATGGCATTCATGGGTACGGTTGCGGCAAGGGGACGCGCTATTGGTGTAGTGGTACATACTGGGATGCAGACTGAATTGGGACACATAGCAAGTGGTATTGCAGATGCTGTTACTCCAAAGACGCCTCTTGAATCCAAACTGGAATCTCTAGGACGTTTTCTAGGGTTCATTGCTCTCTTCGTAGCTGTCTTGCTGGTCTCACTGAAAATGGCAATGGCTTATCTTGAAGGAGCAGATCTGCTTGATGCAGCCATTGAGCAATTCATCGTGGCAATCGCAATTTTTGTCGCCATTGTTCCTGAGGGATTACCGATAATTCTGGTCATCACACTTGCTTTGGGAATGCGTAACATGGCAAAACACAAGGCGATAGTGCGACGAATGAAAGCGGTTGAAACCCTTGGCGCCACAACCATCATCTGTACTGACAAGACTGGAACTCTGACCAAGAATCAAATGACTGTCCGAAGATTCTGGACTCTGGATGATGACCACCTTGTATCAGGTGAAGGTTTCAATCCGACAACAGGGGGGGTGATTTCTGATGATTCCGTTCTTTCAAAGGAGCAGGTTGATGCAAGGTTGGACGGATTTTCATTTCGCATGGGCTCTCTATGCGCGGCCTTGTGTCACAACAGTACGATTCACAGGTTCGACGGCCAATGGGAAGCAATAGGTGACCCAACAGACTCTGCCTGTGCTGTTTTTGGATGGAAGGTCCATGGGGAACTTGAACACCTGGATGAGCTGTTTCCACGTTCATTCGAGTTCTTCTTTGATCCAGATCGTAAACGAATGACCACTATCAATGAGATCGATGGAGAGACATGGGTATTGTCGAAAGGAGCTGCTGGCGGATACCGAGATATTACTTCAAGGATCATCAATAATGGTGTTGAGAGGGAATTCAGAACTTCTGACATCGACCAAATCATGGAAGTGAATAGTGAAATGGCCGCGCAAGCAATGAGAGTGCTTGCATTATGTGGCCGTCGCGTAATGGAAGATGAGGATACTTCAGATATGGAAGTGATGGAGAGTGATCTCATCTTCTTCGGTCTTGTGGCTATCAGAGATCCTCCTAGAGCAGAGGTTCATGAGGCTATACGGATCTGCAAGCAGGCTGGCATCAGAGTCAAGATGATCACTGGAGATCAGGAGATAACCGCACTTGCCATCGGCCGTGATCTGGATATTGCTGATATCAATTCCATATCCTTGAGCGGTTATAGTCTAGCAGAAATGAGTGATGAAGAATTGAGACCTAAAGCAGATACTACCGATGTCTACCACAGAGTCACTCCAGACCAGAAGATGAGAATCGTCAGTGCATTACAAGAGAATGGCGAGGTTGTCGCCATGACTGGAGATGGAGTTAATGATGCTCCAGCCCTTTCTAAAGCCAACATTGGAATTGCAATGGGCATGGCGGGTACTGATGTTGCCAAGGATGCTGCTGACATGGTGTTGCAGGATGATAACTTCGCTAATATCGTTCATGCTGTCGAGGAAGGACGAAAGATCTACCAGAACATCCGTAACTTCGTGCGTTACCAGATATCCACCAATGTTGCAGCGGTTGCTATCATTATATTATCCACATTTGTCTTCGGTTGGAATCTGCCCTTCACAGCAACCCAGATATTGGTCATCAACATCCTCATGGATGGACCGCCTGCAGTCGCATTGGGTGTTGAAAAGAAGCATGGCAGTGTCATGTCCGTACCTCCCAAACCAGTCAATGAAGGACTCCCGAACATCATTGATATGGCCTTGATCTTCTGGATGGCTTCGGTCATGGTGATCGGTACCCTGACAGTTTTCTACATCGCTGATGGTTCAGTCATAACGCAGGAAGTATGTACCATGGGAACCTTTGACAGGGGCGACATCTTCTACGATGGTAAATTGGCTGCTTCAAAGCAAGGAGGCTGCGACCAAGAAGCATGGGAGGGGTGGGCCGAAGAGCGTTTTGAGATTGCTCGTACTGCTGCATTCGCGGTTTTCATTCTATTCCAATTGTTCAATGTCATGAATTGTCGTAGTGTCACTGATAGTGTTTTCAAACTTGGGATTTTCAGCAACAAGGCGATTAATATCTCATTGGTTCTCTGCTCAACTCTATTACTTTTCACGGTACAGAATTCCACCCTCGACATCCCGTTCGCAGGACTTGAGATCGGCGAATTGCTCTCAACGAAATATTTGAACTGGACAACGTGGGTTGTACTGTTTCTGATATCTTCATCAGTCCTATGGATGGAAGAATTCAGGAAAATCATGTTCAGAGAAGGTGTATTGAAGGCCAGCCGTTCAACCATCAGCTTCAAGCGATGAGAACTGGTCATCAAAGCATTCATTCTTGAATGCCTGAACGAAACATATGGGAGTAGCGTGCGGACACCGGGATTATTCGAGGATTGGAGAGCTACCCAGGTAGAACTGCTCGAAAGTTGTGAAGGTCTCGACGTTGAACTTGATGCCATCAGGAACAGATTGAACATTGGGGGTAGAATCTCGGCTGCTGATGGCATTGCTCTCCTACAACATCCAGATATTCATGCGGTCATGAAACTGGCTGAGGCATGCAAGCAAGCAAGATTTGGGAGTGATGTACATTTCAATGTCAATCTCCATGTGAACCAGACCAATATCTGTGTTCTGGCCTGCAGATTCTGCGCCTTCCGAAGAGGGTTGCGTTCAGAAGACGCATATGCACTCGATGTCGAAGGATATATTTCCAGTATTCTCCCATATGCTGAGTTCATTGATGAAGTGCACTCCGTTGGAGGGTTGCATCCCGAATGGGATGTGGACCATTACAGAAGTCTCTTCAGTGCGACACGTGAAAGATTTCCACATATCAGCATCAAGGCGTTGACAGCGGTGGAGATAAGACATCTTGCCAACCTCTCCTCACTATCTATCAGAGATACCTTGTCTCGATTGAAAGAGGCGGGATTGGGGAGCATTCCGGGAGGTGGAGCAGAGATTCTTGCTGACTCGGTTCGTGAAATCATCTGCAAAGGTAAGGAAAGCAGCCAAGAATATCTAGACATTCATAGGACAGCACATGAACTGGACATTCCCAGTAACTGTACAATGTTGTTCGGCACAGTTGAAAATGTAGAGGACCGAATCAACCATCTGATCAAACTGCGCGAATTACAGGATGAAACCTCTGGATTCCAATGCTTTGTTCCCTATCCATTCCTGCCCGACTCTTCTCGTCTCCCCGAGGCTCAACTGGCCAGTGGTAATGAAATCCTTAGAATGATTGCTGTGAGTAGACTGATGTTGGACAATATTCCCCATATCAAAGCATATCGAATGAATATTGGCGACTCCTTGACTGAGTTAGCCATCAGATGTGGTGCCGATGATATTGATGGTACAGTGATTCAGGAGTCCATCATGCATCTCGCTGGTTCCAATGCATCACTGCGACATGGAATTGATGACCTATGCAGATTGATAGAGAGATCAGGATGTTCTGCTGTCAAGAGAGATACAACATACTCTCGTTTTGAACGGGTAGCATCTCCCCAAACGAATATTCCACGAACATTAGCGACGGTGAGATGATGAGTGTTGATGTCCCCACCTGGCAGAGAACCATTGGGCGCGTAGCATTCCTGAATTGCGACCCCCTGTATCATGACCTACCAGATGAATGGAGAGTTCTCGCTGCACCCCCTGCTTGGTTGACGGGGCATCTATTGAGGAAAGATTGTCTCATTGCACCCATTCCTGCAGCCGATTGGGCATTGAACAGAGAGGAATTGGTGCTGGTCCCCGAATTGGGCATCATTTCAGATGGAGCAGTCGGAAGTGTGCTGTTGTTCGGCAACAGAGAGATAGAGGACATGCGTGATGTTGCATTGCCTACTGACTCAGCAACATCACGAAGATTGTTGATGTATCTTTTGAAGAAGCGCGGACATGACCCTCGTCCAGTGGAAATGGGTCCGGATCTTGACTCCATGCTTGCCCGCTGTGATGGTGCACTGTTGATCGGTGATAGAGCTCTCGATGAAGCACAGAAGAATCCCGGTCTGGTACGAATGGACCTAGGGATGGAATGGAAGGATGTCACCGGCCTTCCAATGGTGTTTGCTGTATTTGCAGCTCCGCGCGAAGCGCCGATGCATATGATCAGTAAGGCTCACGAAGATCTCATGGAAGCACTTCGACGATTCAAAGACGAGGACATCCGTAAGCGCATCATCAGTGATAGCTCACGCCGTAGTTCATTCACCAGTGAAAGAATAGACAAATACTTCGATGAAGTTCTGTATCATCTAGACAAAGAGGCCGAGCTGGGACTCACTACGTTCATATCCGAAGTCCTAGAACTTGAGGGGAGTCTGGAATTCCTTATCGCCTGATCAATCATCCTTTGAACCAGTCAACATTCCAAGCGCCTTGTCCATGGCTGAGTCCTCATCATCTGGCGGCTCTGCTGGCTCACTCTTTGTGGGTTCTGGAGACTTCCTGATACGTTTCTTGGAGGCCACGACCTTCTTGGCCACAACTTCTTTGTCAGGCGTGGCCTTCTTCTTTGATTTCTTGGGATTTCGTCGCTTCACCTTTCTACGTCCCTTGCTCTTTTCTGCGGGTTCTTCCATTTCTTCCTCGGCCTTCTTGACCTTTCGAACCTTCGGAGGCTCAAACTCGTCATATTCAGTCTCCCATGCCGCATCATGATACACGCCATCGAGGCCGTAATCATATTCCTCCTCATCATCCGCTGATTCGACGAGCGTTTTACGCTTGGAGCCTGTAGGTTGTTTATCACTGACTCTGCGGCGTCTTGCCTTGACCGGCTCATCTGCATCTAAATGATAAGGAATTTTAGCAGCCCTTTGGGTAGAACTACGGGGTGGTCCACGAGATGGCTTTGGTGGAGATAGTTCTGATTCTTGAGTCCATACATCATCCTCTCCTTCAACAATAGAGTCTTCATACTCATCATATTCTTCGTAGTCATCATATGAGTCATCAGCATCCTCTTCGGCATCATCTGCATCTTCGTCCAAACTTTCCCCTGAACTCGTCAGAAGAGCGAAAGAGATAGTCTTGTTCTGCTTGACAATGAGGGCCACACCGCCTAAGATTCCCAAGATACTGCCTATTGGAATCCATAAATTGGCCATTATGAAGGCTATTACCAGATCATCAACACCCGGACCTGTGGCTGGAACTTCATCCATGAAAATCACACGAGCCCCATCTCCGTTATTCCACAGGGCGATAGATGAATCAGTGGCCATTGAATTGGTGAAGACCAAACTGACTGGAAATTGAGGAGCGATAAGGGCAGAGCTTCCAGTGGAGGCTTCTGCGATTCCTTTGATAGTGAAATTATAAGGGGCCAAAGGAGTGCTGGATAAATCAAATTTGGTGACCCAGGTAAATGTTGCACGAAGGCTGAGATCGCCGAAATCATTCGAAGAAATACCCTCTATCGGGTCACACGTAAGAGATCCATTTGTCAATTGTGCTCCCTCTATCTCTATCAGTGTCTGCCATTGGTCAACAACATCCCTTTCAATGATATTATCACACATGGCTATTGACATCCAAGTCAATTCATCGACATCTATCCGATTGTCATCCGACAATAGGGAGGTGGTCAGATTTCTCAAAGCATTTGAATCGTATCTGTTGAATGTGACACTATCACTGATGATCAAACTCTGCGTCTCGATCTTGAATTCAATACTTCTGATGTATTCAGAATCTGCTGACTTGGCACAATCAATGTCTGTGGAACAACTCACATCATAGATATCATTGATACCATCGCCATCATCATCTTCATCCAAGGAATCCGGTATTCCATCGCCATCGAAATCCGGTCCATCTTCTCCATGACCCTGTGCCTTGAAATTCGATTGGTAGATGCCCACGTGTATTGTACCGGTACTTGTCACTATGGTCTTTGCATCAGTCGTGATATCAAATACCCCGACTTGATGCCCGAAGTTAGTTATCTCATCAATCACCCAGTCCGTGGCTCTCAATCGTTGTAATGATGGCAGCAAATAGGACTCGAGAACAAAAATATGATCCCCATCATCACTCCATTTGATCTGTTTGGCCTCGATGAAATATTTTTCAGAATCATCTACCATGGTCCCATTCAACCAGAATGTTCGCAGATATCCATTATTGATCAGAACTGAATAACTCAAAGAATCTGGACTTATTAGACAATCTACAATCTCTGAATCCTCAATCTCCATGGAAGATACCAAGGAGTGTTCTGACATGTTCCAGAGGGCAACCATTCCATCCAACCCACCAGTGATGGCGATGGAACCTCCGGAACCATAATCACTGCACTGGAGTATGTCAGTATGTAGATTCTCAAGATGTCCAATGACTTCCAGATCTGGAAAACTCAATTCAAATGCATCTTTATTCTGCCCTTGGACCAATATTTTCGCGCCATCTGCTGAAAATGAGATGTCTTGGGGGTTCTTCCCATTGTTGAATCCATCCCCATACTCACTCCAATCGCTCGTTGAGTACATTTGAAGAGCGCGGGTCTGAGGACTATCTGATTTGAGACCAACCACAAGATAGTCTCCATCAGGAGAGAACTCGATAACTGTTGCATCATCCTCGGCATTTATGATTTTCAGAACCTGGCGCGTCTCCATACTGGTGATGACAACATATCCTTCAGTCCCAGTAGCTAGAATTGATTCATCAGGAGAGATGGCAACCGATAGCGTCTCATCAAAATGCTGCTGCCCAGCGGTGTGAACTCCAACATAACCAAGGCCACTCGGAGTGACTGCACAGGCTAGTCCTGTGAGTAGTAAGAAACTGGTTGATACCAGCATGAGTGTGGACATTCTCGTCGCTACCACTGTAGTTCCCTCGATACCCCAGCACGTGGACTGAAATAGAATCTTTCCCAAAATAGCATCACATTCACCGAAAAATCAACAATATTGTTTCTCTCAATACTCATCGCCTAACTTGAAGTAGAAACCCTGATTCGCCGACCCATGGTGGTATCTTTCCCTGTGGATGAGGGCGGTAGAAGAATCATTAGAATTGGGCATTCCCCCGATCCAGATGATGCATTCATGTTCCACGCTCTGACCACTGGTCTGATCAATACTCCGGGATATTCATTCATTCACGAATTGCAGGATATCGAGACCTTGAATCACCGTGCCATGAACAATGAACTTGAGGTCAGTGCCATCAGCATCCATTCATTTCCCGAGGTATCTCAAGAATATGCATTGATGAATTGTGGAGCCAGTATGGGGGAGGGATATGGGCCGATGGTGGTTGCACTCGAAGGCAAGACTTTGAATGATGTGAAGAGTGGCCTGATTGCAATTCCGGGGTTGAAAACAAGTGCGTATCTAGGCCTTAGGTTGGCTTGGGGAGATGTCCAGACAGAAGTCATTGCATTCGATGAGATCTTCGAAGCGGTACTTGAAGGACGGGTAGATGCGGGATTGATTATCCATGAAGGTCAATTGACCTATAGAGAACATGGCCTTGAAGTTCATCTGGACCTTGGGGTATGGTGGGCAAAGGAGAACAATGGATGGCCGATGCCTCTTGGTGGAAATATTGTCAGAAGGGATCTTGGTGAGGAAATAATGAGTGAAATCACGAGATGGACCAGACAAAGCATAGAGTATGCAATTTCAAACCCTGAGCAGGCATTGGCTTTCGCCAAATCATGGGGACGTGGAATAGATGATGCGACAAATGAGAGATTCGTCAGTATGTATGTCAATCAACGGACAATAGATTATGGCCCGGAAGGAAGAGATTCAGTCAAGCACTTTTTGAAACAAGGCCAGGCTATCGGATTGATAAATCCAGATTTCAATGCCGAAGGAATTCAATTCATTGGCTCAGAGGTCTGAACATGGATGATGATGGCGTTCCAGGAGTCAGTAAATTCGGTTCGGTTGACCCCGCACCTCCCTCATCTAACTCAGATGTCTCATCATTGAAACGGACCTTACTGGATTCAGAGGAGAGGATGTTTCAACGAATGCGAGCGCTCTTTTCATTACGAAATATTGGTGGCGAGGAGGCGATTGATGCATTATGCAGCGGTTTTTCATGCCATTCGACATTATTGAAGCACGAATTGGCATATGTGCTCGGGCAGATGCAAGATCGGCAAGCATTGCCTGCATTGGTCAATATCTTGAATGATGCACAGGAGCATGTGATGGTCAGGCATGAAGCAGCTGAGGCTATGGGGGCGATCGGTAGTACCGAGATTGGATCAATACTTCGCAAACATCTCGATGACCCTAACCAAGAAATCTCTGAATCTTGTGAAGTTGCTCTGGATCTGTTGCAGTTCTCGCATGGCCCTGACGCTGCGAATTCCAAATGGTGAATGCTCACATTCAAAGACCTGTACCCCAACGCAATAGCGATACTGATGCCGCATGACCACGTTCCTCTGGCCCAATCTCCAAATGGTGAGCTTGGACCATTATGCCATGGTTGCGGTATTCGTTTGACTTTTGGTCAATCGATACCGATTGACGAGCATTATGCCTGTTGGGATTGTTACCAGAAGATAACAGGACGTGGCGCAGCAACTGCAGGCAAGGACGCTGAGAAGCGCTTCTATCGTTGATGCCCTTACCGCGTCATTCATCACCCCTCAGCCTCAGAGAGGGACCGGGGGCATGTTCCATGGTCAAGGGCTGGGCTGTATTCGCGCACCGATTTGAACAACATTATCGGACATTTACCCCATGGACCCCTCCACGGTTGAGAACAAGAGAGTGGATGTTGTTACCATTTGGCGGAGGGGTGCCAAAAAGGCATATTGGATTTCCCGATACCAGCAGCATCAAACATCACCTGATTGATAGAACACCCCATTCCGTATTCTACAGCACAGCATATTGGAAAGATCCTACCATCTACAAAATGAAAGAGAAAGGATGGCTGGGTGCTGACTTGATTTTCGATCTCGATGGTGATCATCTACCAGGAGTTGTCGATACGGACTTCATCGGAATGCTTGAGCAGATCAGAGAACAGGCATGGCGGCTCTGGAATGATTTCTTGGAACCCGAGTTCGGATTCGAAGAAAAATACCTGCAATTGACATTTTCCGGCCACAGAGGTTTTCATCTTCATTATCGCGACCCGAAACTCGCCCATCTTGATAGCGAAGCGAGACGAGAATTGGTATCACATATCAGAGGGGATGGAGTTGACGTCACCTCCTTACTACCTCGTTCGGCGGATTCAGATGCCAGCGGCTGGGCCCTCAGATTACGAACTGGTCTTTCACAGACCCTTTCTAAATTGGATAAAGTCAGAGAAGGGGAAGGGAAAGAAGTGAAATTGATTATCGATACTTATGTTGATTCATTGAAGAGGTCCGCTAGAATTCGTGGCCTGAAGCGGAGTCGTGGAAAGAAAGCTGTCGAAGATATTGCAGAACTTGTTGCTCATCCAACACGAAGAGCGAAACTGGAGGAAGGTAATCTGAATGCGCTTGGAGGAAGGGGTGGTGATTCGAATTATTATAGAGACGCATTCATCGATATTCTACAGAATGATTCCGCGGTTGTACTAGGCAGTGCTGGTGAAACCGATGAAGTAGTCACTATCGACTGCCACAGGGTCATTAGATATCCAACATCACTACATGGAAAATGTGGATTGAGAGTGACTGAATTCCCGCTCAACCGCTTGGACCCGGATGGTGGCAACCCATTCGACCCATTGACTGAGGCTGTTGCATTGCCACAGGATGGAAAAATGAAAATTGAAATCAACGCTGAAGATATCAATACCCGTATTGGCGAATTCCATGCTGAAGGGTCAGCAGGAGATGTAATGGAGATGCCTGAGGCTGCAGCAGCGTTCGTGGTCCTCAAGGGTTGGGGCTCATTGCTCTCATGATTCAAATTGAGGATATTTCTTGAAGCCACTCGTACTCTTATTCGGTCAATGTTAAAGAAGAAGGGCAAGGTGCCCGTTTCACCCGTAGGGTGACAACATGGGACGCAAGAAGAAGAAGAAGGGTGCTGCGCCACCTGCCATGGGGGGTCTTCCTCCACCCCCTGGTGCAATCGCTGCCATTCCTCCACCCCCTGGTGCAATCGCTGCCATTCCTCCACCCCCTGGTGCAGCCGCTGCCATCCCTCCCCCTCCGCCTCCATCAGGAGATGTAATTCCGGTCCCACCACCTCCAGTTTCTCCTGCCAAACCTGCAAAGGGTGTCTTGGAAGGTTCCTCTGCTCCCACAATCTCTGGTCTCGCACCCCCTGATATGACCAAGGAGAAGAAGAAAGATGGATATGACTCCCTATGGAAGCGGGGCAGCAGTAAGCCTCTGCAACAAGTCTATGGCCATATTGATCGTTTAGGCGAAGGTGAAGTTGGTAGTCTTCTCGATAGATATGCTGACCGTTTCGGTCACCAATTGGATCGTGAGATAATCGTGAAGCGGAAGGCTGAACATGACTCTAAGATAGCCGAGATAAGAGATGCCCCCACAATTGAACTTCTAGATGAAGATGAAGAAGAACTTGAAGAAATAGAGGAAGAATCTCATGAAGAAGAAGAGGATATTGAAGAGATGTCTGAAGATGATGATTCAGAGCATGTCCTCGATTCCCAAACTCTAGAGGATTTAAGTGCGCGTAAGAGTGAACTTGAAGCCAACATCAAGAAATTGAAACCAAAGTACCAGTTGGCTAAACAGAAGAGCCAGACATCGAAATTGAGGAAGCTCAAGCCAAAATTAGAACAGTTGATCAGCGAACATAAATCGATCAAGGCCGTTATTCAAGGAGAACAGCCATTGTCATCGCTTGAAATCGAAGATGAGGAAGAGATTGAAGTGCAGGCCGAGGATTCAGATATCTTTGCTGAATTCGTTTCTATTGTTGACAATCTATTGGCCAAGTTGCCCGATCCCGATTCGTTCATCCGCAGTGATTCCTTTGAGTTGTATGCTGCGGTCGCCAGTGATCCAGGAAATGCTGGTGAAAATGAGAGGATTGAGTTCTTCGGAATGGTGGATTCACTGTTATTGGATCTACCCGAAGATGACATACAGGCATTCACTCAATCGACTGAATTCGCTATTTACAGTGAGGCCGGTTCACAATATGGAAGTTGATACAAATGGGATTACTTGACAAGGCAGGAGAGATTGATAAGAAGCCGACAGCAAAGGCAGTACCAAAGGCCAAGGCGGTACCAAAAGCAAAGGCGGTACCTAAGGCCAAGGCTGCACCAAAGGCCAAGTCCCCTAGACAAGCGCGTGTAAGGGTCAAAAGAGAGCGTCCCACTCGTGATTTCCCTAGCGAATTCGTTGCTGCAGGTAAAACAAATCGGGCTGCTGCTTGGATTGTCAACTTCGCTTGGAACTGGGGTATTCTCATTGCAGTCATGTCGCTACTGATATTCACCGGTACTGGCGATATGACATGGCCACTAATCGCTGGACTATTACTACCACTATCCAATGTCCTGTTCATTCCTGCCAAATTCGGAAGGAATATCGGTGAGTTCGTTTCTAGGACCAAATATGTCAGTTGGAAGGGTGGGAAACCGATTTTTCTTCATGGAATCATGACGAATATCAACACACCAATGCTGTTTTTAGGATTGGGTTTCCTTGCCATATCAGGTATCGGTAACAGTAGTTCTGATGGAGTGGATGCTCAGATGATCACTCTATGTCTTATCTGTCTAGCCTTCCCGATTTCTGAATATATCTTCAAAAGAGTGGTTGGCAGGGAAAACAACCAGGGTATGTGGGATAAGATGTTCGGAGCCTATCTCGTGCACCATGTGCCAACTGGAAAGGAGACTGGTTGGCTTGCTCGGTTGGAGAGTCTCGGAGAATTCGGTGCCAAGAGAATCGCCAAGATCGATGAGAAACGTTCTGCTGCTGATGCGGATGATGACTCATGAGGCACGTTGTTGCAAGAAAGGCCACTCCAGCCCATCCCATTGAGTATTTACTCTTGGCATTGAGCATTGCTTTGCTCGTCATTGCAATCTCAACAATCATCTTCAATGAGTCATCAACCTCTACAATTTCAATTTCCATCATTGCAGTTGCCAGCAGCCTTTTCTTGTTTCATGAATCATTCAGAATATGGATTTTGAGACGATTGTTCAGGACTAATAGAAGACTGGAAGATTGTATTTCTGGTGATGAGTGGGAAGCAGTCACCACTGAAAGAGATGGTGTGCCTATTCATGCTCATATGAAATGGGAAGGTGATGCTGCAGCACCGCTGGTATTCTTTCTGCATGGATGGAGTTCTAATTCAAGCAGATCTCATAACAGAGCCAAGGGCATCCATGGTTTCCATATACTTGCCATGGATCTTCGTGGTCATGGCCATGCCCCGGATGATCATGAGTTCACCGCTCTGAAATGTGCTCAAGATGCTGTTGCACTACTCAATTCCTTACCTAGAGAGAGAATCACAAACATTGCAATCTGTGGACATAGTCTTGGCTCATTCATCGCATTGAAACTCAGTTCGCGAATGGAAGGTTGGTGGCGGAGCCACCTGAAATGCGTTGTTCTAGAGTCTCCTATGACCAATTACAACCTGATCCTTGATGAATATCTCACAGGGCCTTCTAGAATCATCAAACCACTGCTTTATCGATGGTTGCAGCATGCATTGAAAAAGATTCATCCCGAAGAGAGATTCACAGAACCTGAAGACATCATGGTCCCAAGATGGGGTATTCCCGAGGTAAGAACATTGGTTGTTCAGGCTGCCGATGATTCAAGATTGGGAGTGGAACATTACAATCTCTTGTTGGAGTATCTGAAAGTAGACCACGAGGCACATATTCTTGATGATCTGAGGCATTCGGGTGACAGTGAACACAAAGGTCGAGCACAAATCACACAGAAATTCCTGGAGGAATCACTCCTCTGATTCGGAATTACCATTGCTGGACAGAGCCAATGCGACATCGCGCATATCCTCTGCCTCATCGGTTTCATCAACTATCTCTTCACCCAAGAGTGTCTCAATCGCATCTTCAAATGTGACTATTCCAGAGGTGCCACCGAATTCATCGGTGACCGCCATTATCTGTTGACGTTTCTTGATGAAGATATCCAACAATTGGTCTACACTATCCCCTTCGTTGATGAACTCTAGAGGTTTCATCAAATCTTTGAGTTTGGTCTCCCATTGATTCTTACTGGCAGCCATTAGAATTTCCGAACGTATGACAAATCCTAGAAGTTCATCGATATTCCCTCCATAGACCGGGATTCTTGACACTCTGAGCATAGGGTGTTCCTCCAATACCTGCTCAACGGTATATTCTGCGGGGAATGCAGTGACCACAACTCTAGGGGTCATTATCTCCTCAATGTTTATTTCAGCCAATCTCAACAGATTCAATATCACCTTCTCCTCATCTTCTTCAAGGGTCCCCTCCTCTTCTCCGATATCGGCAAGAACAGCTAATTCATCACGAGTGACTGTTGTCCTCTGAGCCTGTGGTAATAACTTGCGGAACCACTCTATTGGGACCACGATAATTGTTAGTGCGAGGGTCAATACATTGGTCACATACGCCATTGGAATGGCTAATTTTTTCCAGTATGCAGAGCCTATAGTTTTAGGAAGAATCTCTGATAACAGTAATACAGCAACTGTCAAAATAGCCGAGGCAATAGCCACCCATTCATTTCCATACTCCTGATGAACAACTGACCCAACACCTACTGCACCAACTGTATGGGCAATGGTGTTCAATGTCAAAATGGCAGTCAACGGTCTGACCGAATCGTTGTTTTTGAGTCTGGACCATATCTCCCCGGCTTTTTGTTTCCTATTCTGCATCACCTGGATATGTGAAGGAGAAATACTTAGCAGAACACTTTCTAAAAGACTGCAAAGGAAAGAAACCACAAGGGCGAGCCCGGCATACAAAATCAGTAGGGTGGAAACCATTGGTGGGTGCGCCCTCCTGTGCGAGGCGACAACACACTGTGAAGATTCAAGTTATTAGGGGTTGTCGATTAGGAAATCACCATATCATGACGCAGTGTGGCCTCAATATCGGTGGTCAGATGACTGGTCAACATGTACTGATATGTGTAGCATGGCCCTATGCTAACGGGCCCCTGCACCTTGGCCATGTTGCTGGATGTTACCTACCACCTGATATCCAGTTCAGATACGAACGAGCGAAAGGCAATCGCGTACTGATGGTCAGTGGCTCTGATGAACATGGAACGCCAATCACTGTCAGTGCTGAGCAGAAAGGTGTCACTCCTCAGGAGATTGTTGATGAATTCCATGCAACCAATACAGAAGCATTACTCAATCTAGGATGCATGTGGCAGCCAAATATTGATTGTCGTGGAGAGGAATTCGGAGGAGCATTGTTCAACCGTACAAGTGACCCAATGCACAAGAAGATCGTTCAAGAGAATTTCACCTCTCTTTTTCAGGCGGGATTGTTTGAACGAAAGACAATGCAGCAATACTACGAACAGCGAACTGATGGTGAGGGGCGTTTTCTTCCAGATCGATATGTGGAAGGAGAATGTCCTGAATGTGGTGCAGAGGGTGCACGAGGGGATCAATGCGACACATGCGGAACCACATACGAGGCCTATGAATTGCTGAATCCCCGCTCCAAAATGAACCCCGAAGCAGAAATCGAGATCAGAGATACTGACCATCTGTTCTACAGATTGGATCTGTTCCAACAACGCCTGGTTGAACATGCAACTGAAAGAATGCCCTACTGGAAGCCCAATGTCAGAGCGATGACGAAACAGTGGTTGGATATGGGCCTGCGGCCACGTGCAATCACCAGAGATCTCGACTGGGGTATTTCCATCCCACTCGAAGAAGAAGAATGGAAGGGAAAGTGTGTCTATGTCTGGTTTGAAGCGGTGCAGGGGTATCTTTCATGCGCCAAGATATGGTCTGATAGATATTCCAGTCGTGATGATGCATGGGAAAAGTGGTGGAGAATCTCCGATTCTGGAGAGAAACCACGGCATCTCTATTTCCTCGGCAAGGACAATATCCCCTTCCATACGGTCATTTGGCCAGCCCTGATAATGGGATTGAACCATGCTGCCAACGGTCTGACCATCAAAGATGAAGTCTCGCTGCCTGCAGCAGGAGACCTGCACTTGGAGGACAATGTTCCGGCGATGGAATACCTGATGTTGGCAGGCGGTCAATTCTCAAAAAGCCGCAAACACGCGGTCTGGCTCCCTTCATTCCTGGAACGCTTTGATCCTGATACTCTCAGATACTATCTTGGAATCAATATGCCGGAGAATCATGATACTGATTTCAATTGGCCTGATTTTGTTGAGAAGATAAACTCTGAATTGATTGGCTGTCATGGGAATTTCGTGCATCGAGTTCTGACTTTGGCTCAACGGCTGGACACTGGAGAACAAATGGAGAATCCACTGAAAATATTTGAAAGGGGTGAGATGGTTCATTCCTTGATGGAGAAGAGCGAGGAATTGTTCCTCAAGGTTGGTGAAAGCCTCGATAAGCATCGATACAAGGAAGCGCTGCGCGGAGTGATGAATATCGCCCAATTCGGTAATCAGCTTCTTCAGAATGCGGCTCCATGGAAATTTCTCAAGCCACAGGATCAAAACGATGAAGATGCATCTGGAGCGCTCGCATCACTCGCCTTCTCTTGGAGAGTATCTCGATTACTGGCCATAGTCAGTCAACCTTTCATTCCCTTCAGCGCACAAAGGCTTTGGCAGGCTCTTGGAGAAGAAGGTGATGTCAGTGAGATGGATTGGGGCTCTGCAACCGATTGGTCCAGTGAAATGAAATGGAACGATAGCCCACCGGAACCATTGTTCCAGAAACTCGATCTTGAGCAGATACTCGCTGAAGAACAATCCTATGCTGATGATGCTGCCCTCACCTCAGATGAGATGGGAGATGGTATCAAAGGTGGGAAGAAGGGTAAGAATGAGGGGGACGAAGAAATGGAAGAAGCACCAGAAGGAACGACATGGCTTGATTTTGAGACATTCATGCAAGTTGAATTGAGAACAGGAACGATAACATCAGTGGATGAACATCCCGATGCAGATAAACTGATGGTGGTCAAAATAGATGATGGAACATCTGAAGGTAGATCTGTTTGCGCTGGGTTGAAAGAATATTACAGTGCATCGCAGATGGAGGGTATGCGGGTGGTCTTTGTTGCCAATCTTAAACCTCGTAAACTCCGAGGCGTCATGTCAGAAGGCATGCTCCTCGCTGCTGACGATGGGACAGGAGGCGTTCGTTTGGTCACCATCGATGGGGAAATAGCAAATGGCTCAACCGTACGTTGATCAATTCAAGCATATATCTCAGAGGCAGCGGATAAGCT